>DASYUT010000265.1 GCA_036000965.1 Actinomycetes bacterium | reverse complement strand
TCGCCCGGCCGCATCCTTCCCGGCCGCAGATCGTGATGCCGCTGAGCAGGTAGGTCCGTGGCCGCCCCTGCCGCTTGCGGTCGTCGCGCCCGAACAGCTCGAGCAGCCGCTTGCGGGTCGTCTCGTCCAGGATCGCCGGCCAGACGGCCGGGCCGAGCACCTCGCCGCGATGCTCACGCAGGCCCGCCGACCGCGGCGCGAGCAGTGCCCGGCGCAGGCTCGTTGTGCTCCACACCTTCCCGGTCGGCGTGACGATCTCCCGGGCGTGCCAGTCCCGGAGCACCGCGTACAGGCCCTCACCGGCCAGCACGCGCTCGGCCGCCTCACGAAGCAGCGCCGCCTCAACCTCGTCGAGGGTCATCCGGTCTGGCTCGAAGCCGAACGGGCGCACGCCGCCGCCCTTCGGCTTGCCGGCCCGGGCCAGCTCATCCCATTTGAGCCGAAGCCGCTCGGCCCGGTGCTCTGACTCGTAGCGGGCGATCGAGCCGAGCATCCGGAAGTGCAGCCGGCCCGATGGCGTCGCCAGGTCATGCTCGCCGGTCACGGTGGCGAGCTGGATGCCGTACCGCTCGGCCAGCGCGATCAGCGCCTCGTTCTCGGTCGGCTGCCGGGTGAGCCGATCGGCATGCCACGCGACGATGACCTTGATCCGCCCGGCCTTGGCGTCCGCCAGGAGCTGCTCGTAGCCCGGCCGGCGCTTACCCGAGTAGGCGCTGAGGTCGTTGTCCTCGTAGACCGGCTCGGCCACCGTCCAGCCCTGGCGCCGGGCCAGCTCGCGGCACGGCGGCACCTGGCGCTCGACACCGAGGCGCTCCGGTGTGCCATCCGCTTGGCGGACGTAGGAGATCCGCGCGTAGACCCCGGCTGCGAGCTGCTGCTTCGGCATCGTGGCAGCACCATAGCAGCTTGCTGGATAGCCTGACAATCGTCCTGCTGACCGTCGTGCCGACCGTGGCCGGAGCGGTCCGCGCCCTGGCGCCGTAGCGCAGGCATGCCTGCCCTGGCGCCACCCCCCCTTCCTCAGGGGTTCCTCAAGGCTTGGGGGTTCCTCAAGGCTTGGGGTTCCTCAAGCGATCTCACGATCTCAAAGGAGTGATCTCGTGCTGTCCGTCGCAGCCTGTTCCGCCGGTGCCGAACCTGAGGCCGGCAGCCAGACAACCGAGTACGCCCTGGTCATGATCCTCGCCGCGACGATTGCGGCGCTGGCGCTGGCGTGGGCCCGAAACGGTGCCGTCGCGGGCCTGCTCGACGCGGTCGTGCGGCAGGTCCGCGGCATGCTGGGCGTGGGCTGACGATGGGGTCGTCGCGCAGCCAGCGGGGGGTGGCGACGGTGGAGCTGGCAGCGGCCATTCCGCTGCTGGTCGCGGTGACGCTGGTCATGGTCGCGCTGGTCGGCATGGCGCTGGCCCAGGTCGTGGCCCAGGGAGCCGCCCGGGAGGGCGCGCGCGAGGCCGCCCTGGGCGGCGGTCACGCCAGGGCGGTCGCGGCCGCGCGGGCGGCGGTTCCCGCTGGCCGGCGTGCCGGGGTCAGGGTCGCAGCCACCCCGGGCCGGGTGCGGGTGGAGGTCACGCTGCCGGTGGTCCTGCTGCCTGGGGTGCCGGTGGTCACGGTGCGGGCGGCGGCGGTCGCGGCCGTCGAACCGGGCCCGGCGCCGGCCCCCGCTGGACCGTGAGCAGTCGGGCATCGGTGGGTGGTCGACTGCGGTCGGCACCCGCGGCGGGTGAGCGCGAGAGCGGTTCGGTGACGGTCGTGGCGCTGGCGCTTGGGGTGGTGGTGGTGCTGGCCGGGCTTGCCGCGTTCGATGTCGGGGTGCTGGTCGCGGCGCGGGCGCGGGTGCAGACCGCTGCCGACCTGGCGGCGCTGGCGGCGCTGACGGCGACCGGGGAGCCAGCCGTGGCCAGCACCGTGGGGGTCGCGCGGGCCAACGGGGCTGCGCTTGTAGGGTGTGCCTGCTCGGCGGCGGAGGCGGTCGTGACCGTGCGCGGGCGGGTGGTGCTGCCACCCACCGGGCTCCCGGTCGTGCTGCACGCCCGAGCCAGAGCGGTACTGCCCACCTCGGGTGCGGACGGGAGCGGATCGACACCACGCTCAGCAGCGCCCACCCGCAGCATGGGCTCGATTGCTCCGGCATGACGGTGAACAACACAACGAGCATGGCAAGGGCCGGACAAACGACGAGCGGGACCCGGACCGGGTCCCGCTCGTTCTGCCCCATGGACGTCGCCGGGTGGGAGCGGGACGGCCAGGGCACACGGCGCCGCTGCGGGTAGGGCGCCGCTGGTGGCGCCCGGGGTGGGGCCGAGCGCCACGACGCAACCAGTATGAGCCCCGCGAGCACTCCCGCTAAACGTCTCGCAACCAACTTAACCAACTATTCACACGCGTCACCTCATGTGGTCCCACCGGGCCTTCGCGTCGGCCGGGGCGTCCCTTCCGGACCGGCCCATCTTGGATTCGCCGGATCGTCACGGCCCGGGTCGAGCTGGCGGGTCGGGCGGTCGCGGCGCGCTGCGGCCGACCCGGTCTCCTGGGCGTCCTCCGGCCCGTGCCAGTACTGCGACCGGTCGGGGATAACCGCTGTGGTGGTGTCGGCGGGTGGCCTCGGCCGGTCCGGGGCCGGTGCCTGCCTGGCTCGGTGGAGCAGTCGGGCCAGCTCTTCGTCCTTGTAGGCGAGGAGCTGGTCGCGGTGGGCGAGCGCGGCGTCCCGGTCAGCCACGGCCTGGTCCCACCGGGCGAGGTCGTTGTGGAGTCTCGCGTTGTCGCGCTCCAGCTCGGCGACGCGGTCCTCCATGTCCTGCCTGGCCGTTCGCAGCTCCTTGCGTCGTGTGCGACGGCGCCGGGTCGAGCTGCCCGCGAGGAGCAGCAGGAGCGCGAGCAGGAAGCCGAGCCCGGCGAAGATGGCCAGGAGCTGCCCCTGGCTGAACCGGCCGGTCGTCTGCTGGAGGATGGTGAGGGTGCCAGGGTCGGTGCTCTCGTAGACGGCGTCGCCGATCGCGGCGCCGACGCCGATGGCGAGCAGCAGGAAGATCACAGCCATGGAGGTCGCCTCTCATGCGCAAGGTCGGGTGGGCCGTGCCCGCTCGGCCCGGAGGTGCCCGCCACCACTGTCCGCGAAACGGCGGAGTGCGACCCGGTGCGGGGTCCCGGGTGCGGGGTCCCGGGTCAGCCACTGGCGTGGGCCTCTGCCGACGCGATGGCCAGGCGCGCCGCCTGATCGGGCTGCTCGGCGACTGGGAAGGCGTCGACCGGCCGTCCGGCCAGCGCGAGCGACCAGGTTCGCAGCCCCACCACGGGGACGCCGGTGCGCAGGGCGAGGGCGATCTCCGACAGCGTGCCGTATCCGCCGCCGATGGCGACCAGGGTGTCGCTGGCCCTGACGAGCAGGACGTTGCGTCCCTCACCGAGGCCAGTGGGCAGCGCGACGCTCAGGTGCGGGTTGCCGTCGTGCCGGTTCCCCCCGGGCAGCAGGCCCACCGTGGTCCCGCCCACCGCGGCCGCCCCCCGGCAGACGGCCGCCATCACCCCGGTGCCGCCGCCGCAGACCACGATCGTGCCGGCTTCGGCCAGGCGGCGCCCGAGTGTCTCGGCCAGGTCGGCGAGCTCGGGCTCGGGTTGCGACGCTCCCGCTACGCCGATGTACAGGGTCATGTGCTGAAGGCTCCTCCTCTGTGTGGCCTCACCAGTCGGCTCGTGTCCTGATCGTGCTGGTGGTCGGGGGTTGTGCCAGTGGTGGGGTTGTGCCGGTGGTCGGGGATCGTGCCGGTGGTCGGGGGTTGTGCCAGTGGTCGGGGGTTGTGCCAGTGGTCGGGCAGGTCATCGCCCGGTCCCCGGCCGGGACAGCTCGGCAGCCGGGCCGGCGGTGTCGTGGGCCGCCGGGGCGTCCAGGTCAGCCAAGAGCTCGTGGAGCAGACGGACCGCGCCCGCCTTGTCGAGCGGGTGGTTGCCATTGCCGCACTTGGGGGACTGCACGCACGACGGGCAGCCGGTCTCGCAGGGGCAGTCGCGTACGGTGTCGCGGGTCGCGCGGAGGTGCCTGGCGGCAAGCAGGTGCCCGCGCTCGGCGATGCCGGCACCGCCCGGGTAGCCGTCGTAGACGAAGATGGTGGCCATGCCGGTGTCGGGGTGCCAGGCGGTCGACACGCCGCCGATGTCCCAGCGGTCGCACATCGCGAACAGGGGAAGCAGGCCGATCTGGGCGTGCTCGGCGGCGTGGGCGGCGCCCGGCACGGTGGCCGGGGCGAGGTCGGCCGCGGCCAGCAGCTCGGGGGTCAAGGTGTACCAGTAGGCGACCGTCGGCAGCAGGCTTGGGGGCAGGTCGAGCTCCTCGTAGCCAAGGATCTCGCCGGAGCCGACCCGCCGCAGTTCGTACCCGATCACCTGGTCGGAGACGGCGACCCGGCCGAGCCAGAGGGCCGAGCGGGGCAAGTCGACCCGGCGGGCCGGCTGGACGACCTCGATGCCGACGTCGCGGCGGGCCTGCGTGTACTCGTCACCGGCGGCGGGCTCGACCAGGGCGGCGCCGGTGACGAGGTCGAGCTCGGCGACCCGGTAGGGCTCTCCCTGGTGAAGGTAGACGGCGCCCCGGTGCACCGTCGAGGTGGCCCTGGCCCGGTCGACGGTGCCGATCACCTGCCCGGAGTCGGCGAGCACGATGGTGACCGGGGGGCCGCCGACGTTGCGCAGGTCGATGTCGGCAGCCGGGGTGCGGCCGGATGCCGTGTGTAGGCCGCCTGAGCGCTGGCGCAGGGTGCCTTCGGTCTCCAGGTCCGCCGCGACGTCGCGGGCGGCCGGGCCGAACAGGGTGAGGTCCTCCTCGGTGAGGGGGGCCTCGTAGGCGGCGCACTCGAGGTGGGGGGCGAGGACGTAGGGGTTGGCGGGGTCCACGAGGGCCGACTCGTGAGGGCGGCCGAACAGGTCGGCGGGGTGGTGGAGCAGGTAGGCGTCGAGCGGGTCGTCCGACCCGACCAGGACGGCCAGGGACGGGCCGCCCTGCCGTCCGGCCCGCCCTGCCTGCTGCCACATGGACGCGACTGTGCCCGGGAACCCGTCCAGGACGACCGCGTCGAGGCCGCCGATGTCCATGCCGAGCTCCAGCGCATTGGTGGCCGCGACCGCGAGGAGCTCGCCGCTGGCGAGGCCGCGCTCGAGCTCGCGGCGCTCCTCCGCGAGGTAGCCGGCCCGGTAGGCGCGGACGCGGCGGGCGAGGGCGCGCGGCTCACCCGAGGCGCGCGCGGCCCGCTCGCCTTCGGCGCGCGCGGCCCGGTCGACGTTGGCGACCCGGCGTCTGGTGTAGGTGGCGACGAGCTCGGCGGCCCGGCGGGAGCGGGTGAAGCACAGGCTGCGGATGCCGGCCTCCACGCCGGCCGAGAGCCAGGCGGCCGCCTCGACGTTGGGGCTGCGCCGGATACCGGTGGTCTCGTCGAGCAGCGGCGGCTCCCACAGGGCGAAGGCGACCGGCCCGCGGGGCGAGCCGTCGGCGGTCACCGGTTCGACCGGCAGGCCGACGAGCCGCTCGGCCAGCTCGGCCGGGTTGCCGAGGGTGGCCGAGGCGAGCAGGAAGACCGGCCGGGCGCCGTACCGGTTGGCCAGCCGGCGCAGACGGCGGAGCACGGCCGCGACATGCGAGCCGAACACCCCCCGGAAGGTGTGGGCCTCGTCCACGACCACGTAGGCAAGCCGGCCGAGGAACGCGCCCCATCGCTCGTGGGCGGGGAGCACGGCCCGGTGGAGCATGTCGGGGTTGGTGAGCACGAGGTTGGCGTTCCGCCTGACCAGGGGGCGCTCCTCGGCGGGGGTGTCGCCGTCGTAGGAGGCGGCCCGGACGCCGGTGAGCGCGAACGAGCGGATGGCGCGGAGCTGGTCGTGGGCGAGCGCCTTGGTGGGCGACAGGTAGAGGGCGGTGCGGCGACCGCCGCCGAGCAGGGCCTCGAAGACCGGGAGCTGGTAGCAGAGGCTCTTGCCCGATGCGGTGCCGGTGGCCACGACGGCGTGGGTGCCCGAACGGGCGAGGGCGACCGCCTCGGCCTGGTGGCTCCAGAGCGCCGCCACCCCCCGTGCCCGGAGCCGGCCGAGGAGCAGCTCGGGCAGGTCGTCGGGGAGCGCGACCAGGCGGGCGGGTCGGGCCGGCAGCTGCTCCAGGTGCACGAGCTGGCCGCGGTAGTCGGGGTCGCCGGTGAGGTGCTCGACCAGGACGGCGGGGTCGGTGGCGGACACCCGGTCATGGTAGTCGCGGCACCCACCCGGCGGCTGGGCCTCACCCCTCGGGTGGGAGCCCGGCTGGCCTGCCTCGGGTGCCGCTCCCGCCTGGCCCGGCCACGAGCGCTTCCCGGGCTGGCCCGGCCACCAGCGTCTCCCGGGCTGGCCCGGCCACGAGCGTCTCCCGGGCTGGCCCGGCCACCAGCGCTTCGTCCACAACATGCTGGCCGGCGTGGGCGGGGTGCGGCTCAGGCGAGGCTACCGGCCCGGACGCGGGCGAACAGGGAGTAGGCGCCGGGGAGGAGGCGGACGATCGAGGCCCTGCCGGCGGTGCCGGTGGTGTTGGGGACGACGACGTTGTGGAGCCGGCTGGGCGCGACGGTGCGGGCGAACAGCGCCAGGTTGAGCTGCTCCCTGATCGGCAGGTCGGTCTGCACCTCGTCGTTCATGATCGCGAGCCACTTCATGACCCGGGCCGGGTCCTTGGCGACCTGGGCCTGGTAGGTGGCGAGGCCGCCGATCAGGATCTGGCCCTGGTGGCGGGAGCGGGCGATGTCGCCGCCGGGCACGGTCTTGCGGGCGCGGGCGTAGGCGAGCGCGCGCGCTCCGGAGAGCCGCTGCGGTCCCTTGTTCATGAACGCACCGGCGACGTGGTCGCGGATGTTCATGTCGACGTTGACCCGCACGCCGCCGACCCTGTTGACCAGGTCGGTGAGGCCGTCGAAGGAGGTGAGCGCGAAGTAGTCGATGTGGATGCCGGTGAGCCGCTCGAAGGTGCGGACCAGCAGCGCGGGGCCGCCGAACGACATGGCCGCGTTGACCTTGTTGGTGCCGTGCCCCGGGATGGGCACGTAGCTGTCGCGCGGGAAGCCCATGACGATGCCCTGGCGCTTGACGGGGTCCAGCACGACCAGGTGGAGAGAGTCGGCCCGGCCGTGCGCGGCGGCGCCGCCGCGGCCGAACTTCGGCGCTCCCGAGTCGGAGCCGACCACCAGGAAGGTGATCCGCCGCTTGAAGCTCGGGGCGGCGGCGCCCTTGTGGGCGCGCTGGACGGTGACTGCCGGGGCGGCGTCGCTCCTGTTCAGGAGGAGGGTGGTGACGCCGACCGTGCCGGCCACCCCGACGAGGGCCAGGGTCACAAGGACGGCGATGGGGCGTCTCATGCGGAAGCTCCCGTCTGGCTCTGGTACGACACGATCCGCCAGCCCTGAGCGGTCCGCAGAAGCTGGAACACCGAGCGCAGTCGGACCGGGCCGGTGCCCTGCTCGACGTCGGCGGAGCCGTCGAAGGCGAGCTTGACGGTGGCGCCGACCGGCCGGCCGCCCTGGTACAGGAACATCACGGCGGCCCTGGCCCGGCCGGGCCGGACGGTCTTGACCTGGGCGGCGGCGGTCCCGAGGGAGAGCGACTCGAGGTCGCGCCTGGCCGCCCGCTGCACCGGGGTGTCGAACATGGCGAGCAGGTCGCGCCAGCCGGCCCGTGGCTGCCCAGGGTCCAGGAACGCGGCGGTGACGTAACGGCGGATGAACCGCTCCATGTCGGGGGTGGCCCGCTGGGCGGCGGTCTTGGGGTTGAAGCCCCGCTCCGGCCCCTGCGCTGCGGACTTCAACTCGAGCTGCAGCGGCCCGGCCTTGGGTGGCCCGGACGTGGCCGGCTGGCCGGTCCCGCTGGATGTGGTCACGCCGTCCTTGCTCGAGGTGCACGCGGCGAGCAGCAGGGCGGCTGCGAGCGCGGCGGTGGCACGGGTGAACCTTGACAGGGCTCCGCTCCTTGGCTGCGATCTGGTCCTGGAGGGCGAGACCTCAGCGATCTCAGGCCGGATCTCGGGTCGGAAGGCGCGTCGTAGGCTATCGAGGCCGGTTGCAACGGGCAACTCGCCCGGGTGCGCTCCCCCCCGGGTGTGCTCCCCCCCGGGTGCGCTCCCCCCCCGGGTGCGCTCGCCCCGGGCGCGCTTGCCGCTGGTCCCCAGCGCGCCTAAGGTGACGCTTTCTTGCCCGCACGGGGAGCCGACGTTAGCCTCTCGGCTGCGTTTGCAATGGTGATCGAGACTGGAGATGGCATGGACCTCGACCTGAACGTACGGAAGGAAGGGGACCACGCAGTCCTCGGGGTTGGGGGCGAGATCGACGTCTACACCGCCCCCAAGCTACGGGAGAAGCTCATCGAGCTGGTCAGCGACGGCGAATACCATCTGGTCGTCGACCTCGAGAAGGTGGACTTCCTGGATTCGACCGGCCTGGGCGTGCTGGTCGGAGGCCTGAAGCGGGTCCGCAACCACGACGGCTCCCTGCAGCTGGTGTGCACCCAGGAGAAGATCCTCAAGATCTTCCGCATCACCGGCCTGACCAAGGTGTTCCCGATCCACTCGTCGGTCGCCGAGGCGATCTCGGACTCGGCCGAGTAGCACCGCCCGTGGCCTCGAGCGAGCCTGCCTCGGCAGTCGTCCACCTCGCGTTCCCGCCCGAGCCGGCGCTGCTGGGCACCGTCCGCCTCGTGGTCGGGATCGTGGCCCGCAAGGCCGGCGTGGACGAGGAGGGAGTCGAGGACCTGAAGGTGGCCGTGTCCGAGACCTGCGCGGTGGCCGTGGGCGACCTGACCTGGGCCGGGCTCTCCACCCCGATCGAGCTCGACCTGGTCGAAGAGCCCGGCCGGCTCGGTGTGGAGGTGCGCGACCGGGCGCCGGCCGGCGAGCACGCGTCCAGCATGCCCGAGGACGGTGAGGTGGACGACCGCCAGTTCGGCCTCGCGCTGGTCGGGGCCCTGGTGGACGGGCTGCACAGCACCACGCTGGAAGGCGGCGGCCACAGCACGAGGTTCTGGCTGCGCCGAGGCCGCGAGGAGCTGCCGCCTCCACGCGCCTGAGGTTGAAGGGCTGTCCCGGATTGCTTCGATGGTCAGGATCGTCCGCCGGTCGCAGGCCCGGTCGGGCCCTCCGAAAGGTTGCCCGGCTCGGAGGTCGATGGCAGTATTCCCCCAATTCTCGCGGGTCTGGGACATGGCGAGCGTGCGCCCCGGCGAGGGGTGGGCGGTGCCGTTGCCAGCCCGCGCTTCACGCTTTCCCGCTCCCACCAGCCGAACGCTCCCGGTTCGTGTGGATCGAGACCACGTCCCAACGGCGGGGCGTCTGAGGAGGTCTGATGGGCCAGGTACGGCTGCTCGCCCAAGAGGGCAGCGTCGGAGGAATCGAGTTCGGCAGGTTCGAGAACACCACCCTGCTGGTGGTCATGCTGGTCTCGGTCCTCGCCATCGCCGTGGCGTTCGTGCTGGTCAGGCAGGTGCTCGCCGCGGACCAGGGCACCGAGCGGATGCGCGAGATCGCCGCGGCGATCCAGGAGGGCAGCCGTGCCTACCTGAACCGGCAGTTCCGCACCCTGGCCGTGTTCGTCGCGCTGCTGTTCTTCCTGCTGCTGCTGATCGAGGCCCCGTCGAACTCGGTGCGCATCGGCCGGTCGGTCGCCTTCCTGGTCGGGGCCGTCTTCTCGGCCGTGGCCGGCCGGACCGGGATGAGCCTGGCCGTGCGGGCCAACGTCCGGGTGGCGGCGGCGGCTGAGCGCGGCGGGCTGCTCAAGGCCATGCCGATCGCGTTCCGGGCCGGCGGGGTGGCCGGCATGTTCGTCGTCGGTCTGGGGCTGCTCGGGGCCACCGCCGTGGTCCTGCTCTACAAGGGCGAGGCCGCCAACGTGCTGTTCGGCTTCGGCTTCGGCGCGGCCCTGCTGGCGATGTTCATGCGCGTCGGCGGGGGGATCTTCACCAAGGCGGCCGACGTGGGCGCCGACCTGGTCGGCAAGGTGGAGCGGTCGATCCCCGAGGACGACCCGCGCAACGCGGCAACGATTGCCGACAACGTGGGCGACAACGTGGGCGACTGCGCCGGGATGGCCGCCGACCTCTTCGAGTCCTTCGAGGTCACCCTGGTCGCCGCGATCGTGCTCGGCACCGCCGCCTTCCCCGACCGGCCCATCGTCGGGCTCCTCTTCCCCCTCATGGTGCAGGCCATCGGGATCGTGGCCTCGATCGTCGGGATCTGGATGGTGCGCCCCCGCTCCGAGAGCGAGGGCGGCATGACGACGATCAACCGGGGGTTCTTCGGGGCCGCGGTGGTCTCGGCCGTGCTGGTCGGCGTGGTGTCGATCGCCTACGTGGAGGACTGGCGACCGCTTGCGGCCGTGGTCCTCGGGCTGGTCCTGGCCAGCGTGATCCAGCTGATGACCTCCTACTACACGGCGACTGAGTACAAGCCGGTGCGGGAGATCGCCCAGGCTTCGGAGACCGGGCCGGCCACCACGATCCTGTCGGGGTTCGCCATCGGGCTCGAGTCGACCGTGTACGCGGTGCTCGCCATCGTCGCGGCGATCATGGGCTGCGTGCTGATCGGGTCGGGCCAGGGTCTCGACTTCCAGCTCTACATGATCTCCCTGGCCGGCATGGGCATGCTCACCACCGTCGGCGTCATCGTCTCCATGGACACCTTCGGGCCGATCAGCGACAACGCGCAGGGCATCGCCGAGATGTCGGGAAGCGTCGGCGAGGCCGGTAACGAGGTCCTCACCAAGCTCGACGCGGTGGGCAACACCACCAAGGCGATCACCAAGGGCATGGCGATCGCGACCGCCGTGCTGGCCGCCACCAGCCTGTTCGGCGCCTTCCGGCGCGCCCTGCTCGCCGCCGGGGTGCCCCCGGACCTCGTCGACATCCGGATCGACCATCCCGGAGTGCTGGTCGGCCTGCTGATCGGCGGCTCGGTCCCGTTCATGTTCTCCGCCCAGGCGATCCGGGCCGTGGGCCGGGCCGCCGGCCGGGTCGTGTTCGAGGTGCGCAAGCAGTTCCGCGAGCACCCGGGGATCATGGACTACACCGAGCGGCCCAACTACGCAGCCGTGGTGGACATCTGCACCAGGGACTCGCTGCGCGAGCTGCTCACCCCCGGCCTGCTCGCGGTGGTGACGCCGATCACGGTCGGCTTCCTGTTCCAGGCCGAGGCCCTCGGGGCCTACCTGGCGGGGGCGATCCTCACCGGCCAGCTCCTGGCCGTGATGCTGTCCAACGCCGGCGGGGCCTGGGACAACGCCAAGAAGTACGTGGAGGACGGCCACCACGGGGGCAAGAACTCCGAGCCCCACAAGGCGACCGTCATCGGCGACACCGTCGGCGACCCGTTCAAGGACACCGCCGGGCCCGCGCTGAACCCGCTCATCAAGGTGATGAACCTGGTCGCGGTGCTGATCGTCCCGACCGTGGTGGCGCTCGGGGACGACACGGCCGTGCGGGTGCTGATCGCGGTGGCGGGCACGGCGGTCCTCGGCTGGGCCCTGTGGCGCTCCAGCCGGGCCGGCGGTGCCGAGCTGATCGCCACCCAGGCCGAGAAGATGCCGCCCGCGCCCAGCCCGGCCGCGCCCGGACGCAACCACCAGGTCTCGGGCGCCGGTGCGGCGGGTGCGCCCGCGTCCCAGCCGGCCAACGTCGACGAGGTCCGCTGACCCCGTGCCTGACGGCCTGGGTGCGCCGTTGCGGGCGCCGGCTGGGTACGCCGTTGCGGGCGTGGGTAGGATGGTGGTGGAGCGTCGGCCTGTGGATGCCCGGCTGACAACGGGCGGGAATAGCGCGATGCTGTTTCGGCCTTGACAGTTCAGGCGAGCGGTCTGAACACTACGCCGTCTCCCCTGAAACGGTCCGGTTCCGTCGAACGGAACCGACCGGCTCCCAAGGCAGGTACCCGGTCGCCTGTCGATGACCTCGAACGAAGGAACGTTGGATTGGCACGCAACCTGGTGGTGGTCGAGTCGCCGGCGAAGGCGAAGACCATCGGAAAGTATCTGGGGAAGGACTACTCCGTCCTGGCCTCCATGGGGCACGTGCGAGACCTCCCCAAGTCAGACTTCGCCGTCGAGATCAACGGTGGCGTCGCCGTCACCTACGAGGTGACCGCCAAGGGCAAGAAGGTGGTCTCTGAGATCCGCAAGGCGGCCAAGGGCGCCGAGCAGGTCTTCCTCGCCACCGACCCCGACCGTGAGGGCGAGGCGATCGCCTGGCACATCGCCCAGGCGGCCAAGCTCGCGGCGGGCGCGACCCGGAGGGTCACGTTCACCGAGATCACCGCGGACGCGGTCCGGCAGGCGTTCTCCGCCCCCCGCGACATCAACGCGCACCTGGTCGACGCCCAGCAGGCACGCCGGGTGGTCGACCGCATCGTGGGCTACAAGCTCTCGCCGGTCCTCTGGAGGAAGGTGCGGGCCGGGCTGTCGGCCGGGCGGGTGCAGTCCGCCGCCCTGAAGATGATCGTCGACCGCGAGCGGGAGATCGACGCGTTCCGGGCCCAGGAGTACTGGAGCCTCGAGGCCGACCTGGCCACCGACGCCGACGAGGCCGTGCACGCCCGCTACCCGGTCGGCGAGAAGCAGAAGTTCGTGCTCGGCGACGAGGGCTCGGCGACCGTGGCCGCCGAGGCGGCCCGGGCCGCGACCTGGATCGTGCGGGACGTCACCAAGAGCGAGCGCAGGCGCGGCGCGGCCCCGCCCTTCACCACCTCCACCCTGCAGCAGGAGGCGTCGCGCAAGCTCGGCTTCTCGTCCAAGCGCACGATGGCCATCGCCCAGCAGCTCTACGAGGGGGTCGAGCTGCCCGGCGAGGGCTCGGTCGGCCTGATCACCTACATGCGCACCGACTCGCCGGCGCTGTCGCAGGTCGCCCAGGGCGAGATCGCCGGGCTGGTGCGGGAGCGCTACGGCAGCCAGTACGTGCGCCCCACGAAGTACAAGCCCAAGACCAAGCTCGCCCAGGAGGCGCACGAGGCGATCAGGCCCGTCGGGGTCAGGCGCACGCCCGAGTCGCTGCACGGCCACCTGGAGCCGGCCCAGCGCAAGCTCTACGAGCTGATCTGGAAGCGGACGGTGGCCTCCCAGATGGCCCAGGCCGTCTACGACCAGACCACCGTCGACATCGAGGCAGGGGAGCTGGTGTTCCGCGCCTCGGGGTCGGTCATGCGCTTCGACGGCTTCGTGCGCGTCTACCTGGAGGGCCGCGACGACGACCTCGAGGAGGAGGCCGGCACCCTGCCAGAGCTCACCGTCGGCCAGGTCCTGCGGCTCGTCGAGCTCACCCCCGAGCAGCACTTCACCGAGCCGCCGCCCCGCTTCACCGAGGCCAGCCTGGTCAAGGCGCTCGAGGAGCACGGCATCGGCCGTCCCTCGACCTACTCGCCGACGATCTCGACCCTGCAGGAGCGCAAGTACGTGCGGCTGGACCGCAAGCGCTTCCACCCCGAGGACGTCGGCATCGTGGTCACCGACCTGCTCGCCGACGTCTTCCCCAAGGTCGTCGACCTCAGCTTCACGGCCAAGATGGAGGAGGACCTGGACTGCATCGCGAGAGGCTCCAAAGCCTGGGAGCCGCTCGTCAAGACCTTCTTCGACGAGGTCGAGGGGACGATCGCCGAGCGTCAGGAGAAGGTCTCGCGGCCCGAGGAGCCGACCGACGAGACCTGCCCGCAGTGCGGTGCGGAGACCGGCGCCAAGCTGGTCCGCAAGTGGGGCCGCTACGGCTGGTTCCTGTCGTGCAGCCGCTACCCCGACTGCAAGTACCGGCGCAACGCCAAGCAGTCGGCCGACCAGGCCGAGCAGGCCGAGCCCGAGCTGACCGACGTGCCCTGCCCCAAGTGCGGCAAGCCGATGGTCAAGCGCAGCGGCCGCTTCGGCCCGTTCCTGGGCTGCTCGGACTACCCCAAGTGCAAGGGCATCAAGAACCTCGGCGAGCAGTCGTTCGGCACCTGCCCCAAGTGCGGCGCGGGCGAGGTCGTCTCCAAGCGGACCAAGCGAGGCAAGACGTTCTACGGCTGCAACCGCTATCCCGACTGCGACTTCGCGCTCTGGCAGGCGCCCCTCGCCCAGAAGTGCCCGACCTGCGGCGGCCTGCTCGCCCCCGACAAGGACGGCGACACCGCGACCTGCGCCAAGTGCGGCAGCCAGGTCCAGGTGGCCGAGCTGGTCAGCGCGTAGCGTTGCCGGCCGCCATGCGCCAAGCACGCGCCTCCCGAGTCGGGCCCGGTCCGGACAGCCCCGGACCGGCCGCCGGGCCGGGCGGCCCCGGACCGGCCGCCGGGCCGGACAGCCCTCGACCGGCTGCCGGTCTGGACGGCCCCGGACCAGCCGCCGACCAGCGGGGCGTGGGTCGGTTCATCGCGTTCGAGGGTGTCGAGGGGGCCGGCAAGTCCACCCAGCTCCGGCTGCTCGGGCGGGAGCTCGAACGGCTCGGCCGGGAGGTCGTCACCACCCGGGAACCCGGCGGCACGCCCCTCGGGGAGCGCGTCCGCGCGATCCTGCTCGACCCCTCCTCGGCCGGCATGCACCCGCGGGCCGAGGCGCTGCTGTTCGCGGCCGCCAGGGCCCAGCTCGTCGAGCAGGTGATCCGCCCGGCCCTGGACCGGGGGGCGGTGGTGCTGTGCGACCGGTACCTCCACTCGTCCCTTGCCTACCAGGGCGCCGCCCGCGGCCTCGGCGTCGAGACGGTCGAAGCGGTCAACCAGTGGGGGACCGGGGGGCTGCTCCCCGACGTCGTGGTCCTGCTCGACCTGGACCCGTCGGTCGGCCTGGCCCGCCGGACCGGCACCCGCGACCGGATCGAGGACCAGGAGCTCGAGTTCCACCGCGCGGTCGGGCGGGCGTTCCGCGACCTGGCCAAGTCCGACCCCGACCCCGACCGGTTCGTCGTGGTCGACGCCGGTCCGCCCGCCGGGCAGGTCGCCGACCGGGTGCGCGCGGCCGTGCTCGCCCGCCTGGAGGAGCACCATGTCGGTCTGGGATGAGGTGGTCGGCCACGGCGAGGCGGTGGCCACCCTGCGCGAGGCGGTCGAGTCCGGCCGGGTGACCCACGCCTGGCTGTTCACGGGCCCACCCGGGGTCGGCAAGGTGCACCTGGCCAGGGTGTTCGCCGCCGCCCTCAACTGCCCGGCCGGGGGCGACGGGACCTGCGGCGTCTGTCGCCGGGTCCTGCGAGGCGTGCACCCGGACGTGCACCTGCTGGAGCCCGAGGGCGACAACCTCCTGGTGGAGGACGTCCGTGCCCTCCGCGACGAGGCGTCGCGCTCCCGGCACGAGGGCCGCACCGCCGTGTTCATCCTCGACGAGGCCGACCGGCTGACCGAGGCAGCCGCCAACGCGCTGCTCAAGGTGCTCGAGGAGCCGCCCCCCGAGGTCGTGTTCGTGCTCGTCACGCGGCACACCGAGGCGCTCCTGGCAACCATCCCGTCCCGTGCCCGGGTGCTCGCGTTCGCCAGCCTGCCGCCCGCCGTGGTCACCTCCGCGCTCGTCGACGGGCTCGGGATCGCACCCGAGCAGGCGGCCTGGGCGGCGGCGGCCAGCCACGGCCGGCTCGCGCGGGCCCGTGCCCTGCTCACCGACGAGGCGGTCCGCACCCGCCGGTCGGCCACCCTGGACCTGGTCGGGCGGCTCGCCGGCGGGCAGGCGTCCGAGGCGCTCGCCGCCGCGGCCGCCGTGGTCGCCCTCGCCGACGAGGTGGCCGCGGCCAGCAAGGCCAGGCAGGCGCGCGAGCTGGCCGAGCTCGAGGAGACCTTCGGCAGCGGCCGGGGCACGGGCACGGTCCGGAAGCGGCTCGAGACCCGCCACCGCCGCGAGCTGCGCCGGGTCCGCTTCGACGCCATCCGCGAGGCGCTGGCCGACCTGCTCGGCGCCTACCGGGACATGGCCCTGCTCTGCGGCGGCGGCCCGCCCGACCGGCTGGTGCACCCCGACCGAGCCGCGACCTCGGAGCGGCTCGCGGCCGGGACCGACCCGTCCGCCGCCGTCCGCGCCGCCACCGCGCTCGAGGAGGCCGACCGCCGCCTTGCCATCGGAGCCGCGCCCCTGCTCACCCTGGAAGCCGCGTTCCTGTCGGTCCAGGCCGCCTTCGCCGGCCCTCGGATCCCCATGGCCCGCCTCGAGATCCGCCGGTAGCCGGATCCGGTACCATGAAGCGGGTTCACCCGCGGGTGCTGGCGCCCGGGAGGTTGACCAGGTCGCCGTCCCTGCGCTGCCTGCTGGTCGTGTTCGGCGCCGCGCAGATCACCGTCACCAGCGTCCAGCCCACCAGGCCCGACCCCCGATCCCACCTACGCGTCGGCGCTGATGGGTTGGCTCGTGCACGGAAAGGGGGTCCGGCGAGCGGGCGGCGTTGCGGCGGCCGCTGGGAGGATCACGGCCTGGTCTTCCCGAACACCGTGGGCAAGCCGATCAACCCCGAGCAACCTGCGGCAGCAGTACTTCCACCCGCTGCTTGACCGTGCCGGCCTGCCGCACATCTGCTTCCACGACCTCCGCCACAGCTGCGCCACCTTGCTGCTCGGGGAGGGCATCACCCCAAGATCGTGAGCGACCTGCTCGGCCACAGCCAGATCCGCATTACCCTGGACCTGTACTCCCACGTCACTGCTACGATGCACGCCGGCGCGCCGAGGCCATGGGCAGGCTCCTTGACAGCCAGGACGACGATGACGCCGATGGCGGTCAACTTGGCGGGTCAAGGACAAGGCTCGTAGCCTGTTGTCGCAGCTAGCCCTCGTAGCTCAGTCGGTCAGAGCGGCGCTCTCGTAAAGCGCAGGTCATCGGTTCGATTCCGATCGAGGGCTCCACCATCTAGCAGGGGCTTCGTCTTCCCGGACTCGCTCCCAGGTGGCCGCTTGGTACCGGGTGTAGGCATCGGGGCCATGGCGCGAGGGCAGATGCAGATCGTCAAGCGCGGGAGGAGCCTCCGCGTGATGGTCTACGCGGGCCGCGACCCGGTCACCGGCAAGGAGCGGCGCCTCACCGCCACCGCCCACACCCGCGCCCGAGGCCGAGCGGACCCTCACCCGGCTGCTCGGCCAGGTCGACGCCAGCACCGCCCGGCGACCGGCGCGACGGTTGGCTACCTGCTCGACCGCTGGCTGGACACCGCCGACCTCGAGCTGAGCACCCGCCACGCCTACCAGGGCTACATCGAGCGCACCCTGCGCCCCAGGCTCGGGCACGTCCCGCTGCGCAAGCTCACCGTCGACGGCCTCGACGCGTTCTACGTGGAGCTGCGCCGCCACGGCAGCCGCTGCCGGCGCTGCGCGCTCCTGGCGCGCGAGGGCAAGGCCGCGCTGCGCGCCGGCGAGCGCTACACCCCTGGCCCCGGCGCCGCCGAGGTCGTCCACGAGCCGGACTGCGCCCGCGGCCTGCCGATGGCGCCGGCGACGGTGCGCAAGATCCACTTCATCTTGAGCGCGGCGCTCGGCCTGGCGGTCCGCTGGGCTGGCTGCCCGCCAGCCCCGCCGCGATCGCCAGGCCGCCCCGCCCCCAGCACCACGAGGCCGCCCCGCCCAGCCCCGAGCAGGTCTCCGCGCTGATCAACGCCGCCTGGGCGTCCAGCCCGGACTTCGGCACGCTGCTGTGGCTGGCGGTGGTGACCGGCGCCCGCCGCGGGAGGCTGTGCGCGCTGCGCTGGCCGAGCATCCGGTTCGCCGAACGGGACCTGTTCGTGGCGCGCAACCTGATCACGCGCGGCGGCGAGCGGCAGGAGAAGGACACCAAGACCCACCAGAGCCGCCGGCTGGCGCTCGACGACGCCACCGTCGCCGTCCTCGCCGAGCACCGCGACCGCTGCGGCGAGCGCGCCGCCGCCTGCGGCGTCCCGCTGCTCGCCGACGGCTACGTCTTCTCGGCCCAGCCTGACGGGTCCGCGCCGCTGCTGCCCGACTCGGTGACCCAGCGGTTCCGGCGCCTGGCCCACCGGGTCGGCGTGCCCGCCCACCTGCACCAGCTCCGCCACTACTCGGCGACGCAGCTGCTCGCCGCCGGCGTCGACCTGCGCACGGTTGCGGGCCGCCTCGGCCACGGCGGTGGGGGCGCGACCACGCTGCGGGTGTACGCGGCGTTCCTGGCCGCCTCCGACCGCCGCGCCGCCGAGCTGCTCGGCGGCAGCCTCCGGCGTCCTAGCGCAGGTGACGCTTGACACCAATAGTCCTCTCGGTGGACAACCCGGCATCAGATCATCGGCGGTTCGGCTCAACGAGGCCGGCGAGCTGGTCGTCGGCCGACTGCCCGCCGAGGAGCTGCCCGAGGGTGTCACCGAGCTCCGCGACGCCGTGGTCGAGCTGCTCCCGCGACCGCAGCTCGCCGAGCTGCTGATCGAGATCGACCGTGCCACCGGGTTCAGCGACCGGCCCACCCACGCGGGCGGCAGGACCAGCCGCCCGCGGGAGCTGCGCCGCAACCTGTACGCCGCGATCCTGGCCCAGGCGTGCAACCTGGGTCTGACCGGGATGGCGGAGGCCTCCGGGATCAGCTACCACACCCTGGCGTGGACCACCGAGTGGTACCTGCGCGAGGAGACGCTGGACGCGGCCGACACCGCGATCGTCAACCACCAGCATCGCCATCCGCTCGCTACCGCCTGGGGTGGCGGGACGCTGTCGTCGTCGGATGGGCGGCGGTTTCTGGTGCGGGGCAAGTCACTGACCGCCCGGGCGCTGTCGCGCTACTTCGTCGACGAGGGCATCTCCACCTACGCTCAGGTCGACCGGCGATGCCGACCGAGCCGTTGGTGAGCGCGTTCGGGGGAAATGGGTCAGCGAGCCGTCCATTCATGCTCGATCCACACCGCGCTCGGGCTGGCGCCAGAGGACTGCACGGGCAGGCGGTTTGTTAATAGTTTCCCCATTTAGGCGACACGCCGCTAGACGGTAGTACTGCTTTA
The DNA here is from genome assembly GCA_036000965.1 of Actinomycetes bacterium. Taxonomy (NCBI): domain Bacteria; kingdom Bacillati; phylum Actinomycetota; class Actinomycetes; species Actinomycetes bacterium. The sequence goes on along the minus strand of DASYUT010000265.1, from coordinate 120,777 downwards.
TTTGTTCAAAGAGGAAGCCATGCCAAGAGGACTAGCTTTCTACCGAAACTTTTCCTCTTGGGACGTCCGTGAGAGCATCCCAGCCCAGCTCATTTCGGCGCGAAGGGCCTTGCATGAGACGTGCAACAGATTGGTTGCGCTTACGGCTCCCTGTCCGTGCTGGAGTACGAAGCGGTCACCAAAGCACCTCGCGACCGGGCCAGTGAACGAGCCGGGACCGATCATTAGTTACTGGGGGGATCATGGCGGTCACGAATTCACGTAGTTCTGCGATCACGCGGGTGGGTGGGCTTCTGGCGCTCGCGGTGTGGCTGTGGTCGGTTGGGCCACTACCCGCTGCGGCAGCCCCGGCCGATCCGCCGACAGCACCGCGGCAGGTGGTCGCGGTGGCTGGTGTGTTGTCAGCGACGGTGTCCTGGGCGCCGCCGGAGTCCGACGGCGGGGGGTCGGTGACCAGCTACGTGGTGCGAGCCATACCGGGAGGCGTCCAGGTTCACATGTCAGGTGCGGCGCGGTCGGCGGTCATTGGTGGCCTACGGCCCGGATCGGCGTACACGTTTACCGTAACCGCGCTGAATGCCGCAGGCTCCGGGTTGGCATCGTCTCCTTCGAACGCGGTTGTTCCGTTGGCGTCGGGCGGCCAACTGAATGCGGTGTCGCCTGCGCGCGTCCTGGATACCCGGACCGGGGTTGGCGGCATCCGCGGCCCAGTACGGGGCGGACAAGTTGCCACTGTGCGGGTGGCCGGGCGGGGTGGCGTTCCGTTGACGGGTGCCGTCGCTGTGGTGGCGAACGTGACGGTCACCGCGCAAACGCGGGCCGGTCATGTCACTGTGTTCCCTGCTGGCCAAGCCCGGCCTACGGTCTGGAGCTTGAGCTTCACAGCAAGGCAGACCGTGGCCGGCCTGGTCATGGTCCAACTAGGGGCTGGCGGCCGGATCTCCTTGTTTATCCCCGCAGGTACTGCGCAGCTCTCAGTTGACATCTCTGGCTGGGTGTCGGCTGTGTCTGCCGTACGTGGCTCGGCTGGGCTTCTCCGTCCGCAGGTGCCTGTGCGTATCCTGGACACGCGTGTCCGGCTCGGCGGCCAGGCGCCGCGCGCGGGCGGCACAATAAGAGTGAAGGTCACAGGCCGTGGGGGGGTGCCAGCCAGCGGCGCGTCTGCGGTGGTGCTCAATATCACCGCGACGGGGGCGAGCCGGTCGGGATACATCACGGTCTGGCCGTCGGGGCGAGCCCGTCCCAGAACGCCGGAGCTGAAGGTGAGTGCCGGTCAGACCGTTTCCAAACGGGTTGTGGTGCCTCTTGGCGCCGGCGGCACCATCTCCATCTTCAACGGGACACGCAGCACAGTCCAGCTCGCCGCTGACATCAACGGCGTCGTATCCGGCGGAGGCGACCAGGATGTGGCCGTGGCGGGAATCACCCCACTTGCGCCGACCCGGCTGCTGGACACTCGCTCCGAGTTGGGCGGCATCGGTCGGCCGGTGGGCTCCGACGCTCCCAAGCTGTTGACCGTCGCCGGGCATGGCGGCGTCCCACCAGCCCCCAGGTCGATCCCGGCCACGGCGGTCGTCGCCACGGTGACGGTGATGGCGCCGACGACGAACGGCTCTCTGACGGTCTTCCCGACCGGCATCGACCGCCCGGCAGCCGCGGACCTGGCCTTCCGCCGAGGCCAGTCGGTGTCCAACCTCGTCGTCGCCAAGCTGGGCTCGGATGGGTCGCTTGCGCTGGCGATCTCGGCCGGCCGGGCCCACGTCATGGTTGACGTGTTCGGCTACGCCTCCGGCGACACCTTCGTCTCGCCGCAGGCCGCCGTCCTCCCGCCCAGCCAGGTGACCGACGTGGTCGGTCCCGCCGACGGCATCCGAACCGTGACCGTGCTGGTCGGCGGCACACCGCCGCATGCCGGGCAGATCGTGGCCGTGGACGTCGGCCCAGAGGTCCCTGACGGGTTGCTCGGCCAGGTTGAGAACGTTGCGACGCAGGGCGGCACCACAGTCCTCACCCTTGCCCCCGCAACGCTTGACCAAGCGGTGCCAAGCGGATCCATCGACATCGACGCCGAGTTCAGTGCTGACGACGTGACTGGCGGCGGCGCCAGCCCGCCGTCTCATCCTTCGGCCGCCCGCATCACGCCGCTGACGCCACGCGAGCTCACCATCCGGGCGGCCTCCGGAGCGCCCTCCCCGATCGGACAGCGGATTGCCCGGAACGTCAGCTGCCAGGGCGGCGGGTCCATCTCAGTCGACGGCGATGTCAGCGTGACGCCCTCGCTACATTTCGACGTGCGCTGGGGTGGGGTATTTCACCCGGGCATCCAGCGAGCTAGCTTCACTGGCGATGTGACCGCAAGCGCACGCCTGTCGGCGACGGCGCGAGCGACCGTGGGCTGCACGCTGGAACGCACCCCGCTGCTGCGGACGCCGCTGCGGTTTCGACCTATCACCGTGAATGTCGGACCCGTCCCGGTCGTCCTCGTCCCCGAACTGCAACTGTGGCTGATGGCCAGGGGGGAGATCCGCGCCGAGGTCAGCGCGAGCGCGACCGCCAGCTACACCGCGAGCGCTGGGCTGGTATGGGAGAACGGGCGGTTGCAACCGGTGTCGTCGATCAGCGACCGCAGCAGTTTCCAGCCACCGACCCCCCAGGCGACTGGCGGGGTGTCAGCCAGCTTTGGACCCACGTTGGACCTTCTCATCTATGGTGTGGCGGGCCCGACGCTCAACTTGACAGCTACCCTCGCGCTGCGTGCGTCCACCTCGGATACGCCGTGGTGGAAGTTCACCCTGACGGTCGACGCGGGCGGCGGCATCACGATCCCGGCGCTGCACTTCTCCAAGACTCGGCCGGATATCCTGCACTGGTCTCGTGTGCTTGCTCGGGCCTCAACGCCCCCGCCACCACTCCCGCTGGAGATCACCACGACCACCCTTGGTGCAGGTGCCATCGGCCGGCCCTACTCCCAGACGCTGCATGCTACGGGCGGCCGCACCCCATATCGTTGGGCGGTGATTGGCGACCGCCTCCCCGCCGGCCTCACCCTGGACCCGGCGGCCGGCCAAATCCTAGGCACGCCGACGACGGCAGAGACCACGAACCCAAGGATCAGAGTGACCGATGCTGGGGGCGCCACGGCTGAGATTATTCTGGCCCTGACTGTGGTACCGCCAACCACACTGGCGGATTTCGACCTGCACGACGACCTGTCCTGTGATGCCCACGAGACGGGCATTGCTCATAGCATCTTTTACGGCTCTAGCCCCCGCCCGGCGTGCGGCACGTTTATCCGCGTGGACGGGCAGGGCTACGGGCCGGCACTGCCCGCAGCGGATATCCCTGGCCGCCGGGACTACACCCCGGTCGAGTTCCTTCCGCCGACCGGGGGCGGCGGCACACCGCACGTGTTCTCCGCCACCGTCGCTGCCGGTGACACCGGCGTGCGGATCACCGAGACCGACCGCTACACCGACGGTGACACGAGCTGGACTACCAGCCTTCGCATCACCAGCACTAGCGGCACGCACACGATCTCCGTTTACCGCGCTGCCGACTGCTACATCGACGACAACGACTTCTCAAGCGGTGGCGAGGACCCGGCCACCGGTGCCGTCAGCTGTCAGGACGCCGCCCACCAGATCTCCTACGTCCCGGATTCGCGCGATGGTGTGCATCACCTGGAAGCGTTCTACGCTGACGTATGGGGCGCGCTTGGATCTCCGGACCCTCTCCCTGACACTGTTCGCCACGATATCCACGATAGCGGCCTCGCACTGCAGTGGCAGTTCACCGTGGACCCCACTCACCCCATCACGGTGACTAGCCGGTCCGTCCTCAGCGTCAGCCCCGCTCACGCCGCTCAAGCCGCCCGCACCGGCATGTCCGCCGAGGGCGTCGCCGCCCGCACACCGAAGGCCCACCGACGCCCGTCGACGAGCAATGTCCGCCAAACCACCCCATGACCGGCCGCATTCGCATCACGCCACTTGGCGGCCTGCTGATCACCTAGCCTGGGTAGCCTGGGTCTACCGATGCGATGATGACCCAAGCAAGGCAATCAATGTGACAAGTGCCCTCTGAGACGAGAATGCTTCTGAGTAGTTTGGCCGTGGGCGCGCGTCAGCGGTCGGGGCGTCGCCCCGACATGGCTGGTTGGAGGACGATCAGGCGGCGGGCTCGAGGATGACTCGGTGGCCCAGCTTCTCCGGTTGGCGGACGAGGCGCCGCTTGTGGGCTTGGGTCTTGATTCCCCCTGGGTTTCCTGGAGGCTCCATCGCTTGGAAGGGAAGATGGAGTCATGGCAGACAACCGGAGCACCCACCCATCCCAGAAGCGGTACCCGCCTGAGCTGCGTGAGCGGGCCGTCCGCATGGTCCAGGAGGCGATCGAGCAGACCGGCGAGCGGTTCGGGGTGATCACTCGGGGTGGCGCGCCAGCTCGGGGTCGGCACCGAGTCGCTGCGCTCCTGGGTCGCGCAGGCCGAGGTCGACGGTGCCCGCCGCCCGGGCATCACGACTGAGGAGCGTCGGCGCATCGCCGAGCTGGAGCGGGACAACCGTGAGCTGCGCCGCGCAGGCGAGATCCTCAAGGCAGCCGCCAGTTTCTTCGCGCGGGAGCCAGGCCCGCGACCGCCGAGGTCGTGAGCTTCATCGCCACGCACCGAGACCGCTGGGGGGTCGAGCCGATCTGCCGGGTGCTGCAGGTCGCCCCCTCCACCTCCGACGCCGCCAGCAGCCGGCCGCCGTCGGCCCGAGCGCTCCGCGATGCCGAGCTCAAGGTCGAGATCGCCAGGGTCTACAAGGCCAACTTCGAGGTCTACGGGGCCCGCAAGGTCTGGCGGCAGCTCGGCCGCGAAGGCATCGCCGTGGGCCGTGACCGGGTCGCCCGGCTCATGGGTGAGCTGGGCATCTGTGGGGTGGTGCGCGGCAAGCCGCGGCGCACCACCACCCCCGACCAGGCCGACCAGCGCCCGGCCGACCTGGTCGAGCGGGACTTCAGCGCGCCGGCCCCCAACCGCCTGTGGGTCGCCGACCGCACCGATGTGGCCACCTGGGCGGGGGTCGCCTACGTGGCGTTGGTCATCGACGCGTGCTCGCGGATGATCGTGGGCTGGCGGGTGTCGGCCTCGCTGCGGGCCGAGCTGGCCTTGGACGCGCTGGAGATGGCCGTCTGGGCCCGCCAGGGCGACCTCGACGGGCTGGTGCACCACTCCGACTGCGGGGTGGGAGTACCTGTCGATCCGCTACACCGAGCGGCTGGCCGAGGAAGGCGCGGTGGCCTCGGTTGGCTCCCGCGGCGACAGCTACGACAACGCCTTGGCGGAGGCAATCAACGGGCTGTACAAGGCGGAGCTGATCGGCCGTCGTGGCCCGTGGCGGACCGCCGAGCAGGTCGAGCTGGCCACCCTGGCGTGGGTCGAGTGGTGGAACCAGCGCCGGCTCCACGGCGCGATCGGCGACATCCCGCCTGCAGAACACGAAGCCATCTACTACCGTGAGCATCAAGAGCCCAAGGAGGTCGCATAAGCCAACCGCCCAAGCCTCCATCAGACCCAGGGCAGTTCAGTTCACCAAGCAGGCGATGCACAAGAAGTACGCCGGCAGACGGTTCGGGTTCGGGAGGTAGCGCGGGTGATCGGGCGCAGCGCGTATGTCCGCCAGGTCGTGGAGCTGGCTGGGGAGGAGGCCAGCCGCTTCGGGCACCGCTATGTCGGCCCGGAGCATCTGCTGCTGGGGATGCTGCGGGAGGACGGCAGTGGGGCCGCGAGGATCCTGCGAACCCAGGGCGTGGATCTGGAGGCGGCCCGCGCTGCGCTGGGTCGGCTGGCCGAGCAGGGGGTGGTGCCCGGCCCGCGGCCCAGCGACGCCGAGCTGCTGGGCGGCTTGGGGATCGACCTGGAGGCGCTCCGCCGTACTACCGAGCGGGCCTTCGGAGCGCAGGCGCTGGGGTGGGCGATCCGGGAGGCGACCCGCGCGCGGCGGCGGGGGGTCGGCCGGGTGGCGCGCACGCCCCTGCAGGACCCGCCGGTGCTGGCCGTGCAGGCCCTGACGCTGGCTCGGGAGCGGGCCAAGAAGCTCGGGCACCGCTATGTCGGCTCGGAGCTGCTGCTGCTGGGCGTGCTGGAGGACCTCACCACGCGGCCGCCGCGGTGCATGTCCAACCCGTGGGTGCGGCGGCTGCACGCCTCGGTTGGGCTGCCGGAGGGCTACCGGAGCGCGGCGGGGCCGCTGCTGGACGTGCTGGGCGCCGACCCCGATGGGCTCCGCGATGCGGTCCTGGCGGCCCTTGGCGGCGCCGCCCACCAGAGGCTATCGGGGAGGTAGTTGGCGTGTTCGAGCGGTTCACCGAGCCGGCGTACCTGGTCCTGGATCTGGGCCGGGAGGAGGCCGAGGGGCTGGGCCACCGCTATCTCGGCCCCGAGCACGTCCTGCTGGGGATCCTGCGCGAGGGTGCCAGCGGGGCCGCCCGGCTCCTGCGGGCCCATGGGATCCAGTTGCAGGCAGCGCGTGACGAACTGCTCGCCCTGGCACGCCTGGGGCTGGTGCCCGCGCCCCAGCCGGGTGACCGGGAGCTGCTCGGCACGCTCGGCATCGACCTGGAGGAGATCCGGCGGACCACCGAGCAGGCCTTCGGCTCCACAGCGGTGGGGGAGGCGACCTGGCGGGTGACCCGCCGCCGCGGCTGGCGGGGCGGGCGGGTGGTGTGGACGCCACTGTGCGGCCCGCCGGTGCTGGCCAAGCGCGCCCTGCACCTGGCCAGCCAGCACGCCAGCACCCTCGGGCATGATGCGGTCCGCCCTGAGCACGTGCTGCTAGGGGTGCTCCTGGATGCGCGCGAGCCTTCCGGCAGGGAGCGGGTGTCGCGGCGGCACCGGCGCATCACCGCGCACGTGGGGCTGCCCGACGGCTACCAGGGGGCAGCCGGGCCGCTGCTGGGGGCGCTCGGCGTGGACCTCGAGGACCTGCGCCGCGCCGCCGAGGCCAAGCTGCGCGAGGCCGGGTCATGAGCCGGCGCGGCCGGCTCTGGTTTGTGGCCGCCTGCCTGGGCGCATTCGGGCTGCTCGCTGCGTTCATCACCTGGGCGAGACCTGATACGGGCCCGTCTGGGAAGACGCCGCCGACGGTGACCCTGGAGCCGGGCGCGACCCGCCCGGCCGGGCTGGCAGTGGCCGACCTGGGCAGTCTCGAGGAGCTCCAGCAGCGCTTCAACGACGACAAGGGGGCGCCGCGGCTGGTGCTGGCGCTGGCGCCCACCTGAGGGACGTGCCTTGCGGGCGCCAGGTGGGCCGCCGAGAACGTCCTGGCGCGCTACCCCGACGGCAGGCTGCGAGTGTATGTGGTGTGGGTGGCGCGGTGGCCCACCGACGCCCGTTCGGAGATCGACGGTGCTGGCATGATCGACCCGCGGGTGACGCACCTGTGGGATGCCGGCAACGTGATCGGCCGGCCCTTCCTGGAGCGGTTCGGTGTGGAATTCGAGGGGCTGGACTACGACTTCTTCCTGCTGTTTGGCCCCGACGCGGTCTGGGACCAGGCGCCGCCGCGGCCGGCGAGCTCCGGTGCGACGGTGATCGGCGAGAGCGAGCGGCTGGCGCGCGACCTCACCCCGCTGCTGGGCTGAGGTGCAGCCTGGGGTCATGAATCTCGCGGAGAATGCGGTCGCGTGGGTGGTCGCCAGCGACGGGCAGAACTGGCGGGTGGCGTGGCACCCGCCGCCCGAAGCTCCACCAGGCACCTGGCATGGCTCGGCCGCTGTCTGTGTCGCCGGGGACTCCGTGGTGCTGGTCAGTGCCGATGGGAACCGCTGGGGTCTGCCCGGCGGCCGGCCGGAGCCGGGCGAGGACTGGGCCGACACCCTGCGGCGCGAGGTCCGCGAGGAGGCCTGCGCCACGGTGACCGACTGTCGGCTTCTGGGGTTCAGTCGCGGCGTGTGCATGCGGGGACTGCAGGCGGGTCTGGTGCTGGTCCGGGCGCAGTGGCGGGCGGAGGTCCGCCCCGACCCGTGGCAGCCGCGGTTCGAGATGGCCCGTCGACGCCTGGTTCCCGTCGCCGAGGCATTCGGCAGCATCTGGATCGAGGACGGCTACGAGCCCATGTACCGCCGGATCTTCGTCGAGGCCGCCCTCCCCGTCGGGCCCTGAGACCGCAACGCCATGCGCCGGTCAGGGTGTGCCCATGTCCGTTGCGAGGAGCGCATCGATCGTTGCATCGCCAGTTGGCCCCGAGTGCCGGGTGGGTGCGCCAGCTGCCAGCAGCGCCCGCACGACCTCGGTTCGCCCCAGCGACGCGAACTGGCCGAGAACCCAGCCGTAGTCGCTGCCGGCCGGCAGGCCCAGGGCTGGCGGCGGGGCGGTCGGCAGGCGCACGGCTTGGCCGCGTGCCACCGCCAGCACGGCGGCGTCGACACCATCCAGGTCCGCGGTCGCCCCACGGGCGGCCAGCAGCTCGTAGGCGGCAAGATGCCCGCAACGCGCGGCCAGCGCCAGCGGCCTGCGGCCGACGTCCCAGCGCGTCCAGCCCAGGTTGGGGTCGGCGCCGGCGTCCAGCAGCATCGTCAGGATCCTCACGCCCCGCCCGCGGGCGATCGCGTGGTGCAGACAGCAGTGGGCGTTGACGTCCACACCACGGTCCAGGAACCAGCGCAGGCCGGCGGCGTCCTCGAAGTCCAGCTTGTGCAGGACCATCCCCTCGAAGCCGGGCTGGTAGAGCAGGTCCAGGAACCCGGTGTCGGCCTGCTCGCAGGCGTGATAGAACGCGTCCTCGTCGGTTGTGGCACCCCGCTCGACGAGCAGCCGGGCGAGCGGGAGATCGCCACGCTCGACCGCGTCGAACAGCGCCGACATCCGACCCTGGCCTTCCCACTCGATGGTGTGGCTGTCGGGGTCGGCGCCGGTGTCCAGTAGCAGCCGGGCGCAGCCGCGGACGTCGGCTGGCGCGCCGATCGACCGTCGCAGCAGCACCAGCAGCGGGGCCAGCCCGTCGACCTCCGTGGTCGCCGCTGCCGGGTCGGCGTGCAGGAGCCGCGCCAACGCACTGGTGTCGGCGAGCGCCAGCGCCCGCTCGATCCCGTCCAGCGTGCTGGCCTGGACGTGATGCACGAGCTTCGGCCAGCTGGCAAAGCCGTACTCGCGGGCGATCTCGTGCTGCGCTCGGCTCAGGCCAATCCCGCGCTCACGCTTGCGGGTCTTGGCCTGCTTGCGCAGGTACTCCAGCGACGGGCGCGGTGGGAGTTCAGGCACGGCGAACCCCTATCTGCCCGTGTCCGCGTGCTCGGGCCGAGGTCCGTCGGCTAGCTGCCTGCGGTGCTGCTGCCGGTGGGATGCTCCCTTCCCCGCGGACGGGGCGCGCCCGGCAACGCACCACGATCCTACCGTCGTACCGCGACGTTCGACAGCCAGGAAGCGACGATTCCAGCTCACCCGGCTCGGTCGTGTCGGTCTGCGGCCAGCGCAAGGTCCAGCAGCCGGTCCGCGAGCTCCTTGCGCCGCCAGGACAGCGTTTCCAGGACCTGGTCGGGAGGGAGGAGCCGTCGGCCGGTCATCTCGTGCCGAGGCTGCCAGGGGTCCAGTTCGACCCGCGCCCACCAGCGGGTCTGGTAGTAGCTGGGCACGCCATCGGGGTTGCGCGGGTCAGCGACGTGCTGGCTGGCGAGGTAGCGGTAGCGCACGACGCGGGCGCAGGCCTCCTCGGCGACCTCCCGGACCAACGCCTGGGCGATCGACTCGCCGTCCTCGACGGTACCGCCGGGGAAGGTCCATTGCCGACCGTCCCAGGTGACCATGACCACCAGGCCGTCGGCGGTGAAGCACAGCCCAAGCGCCTGGGTGACCAGTTCCGCCGGTGGCATCCATCCGGGTGCCATGAGAGTAAAGCGGCCGGGCCGCGGCACCTCCTCCACGGGCAACGTAGGCACAGCCGGGTCCACCGGGCCGCCCGGCTTGGGCAACGGCGGGTCTGGGGTCGTGTTCGTGATGCGTCGCTCCGGTGGTGCTGTGGGCTCGCTGCCGTTCATCCAACCAGTGCGTTAGTCGGTTGTGGAGCGCGGCTGTGGGGCCGACGTGGCATCGGTGCGGCCGGCCGCCGCCAGCAAGGCGTCGCGGATCCAGCGTTCGGCGGGCTGGCCGGCAAGGCCATGCTCGTGGCGGTACAGCCGGCACGCCAGCGAGGAAGTGCGGGATGCAGGGTTGCCGGGCTCGACGTCGCGGTCGTCGACCCGGATCGTCGGGGAGCCCGGAAACCGCGCGCGCTCGGCGGCCGCTTGGTCGCCGATCAGGCTGGTGCGCAGCTCGGCGTCGATGCCAAGCTCCGTGCGGACCCGCTCCACCAGCCCCAGCGCTCCTTGGTAATGCGGGCAGTCATGCACGTAGAGCACCTCGATCAGCGGACGGCGCCCCTCCTGCCTTGTCGTCGTCATCACCAACCTCCCGGGCTCACCGATGCTCCAGGCGGTCGACGGGCCAGAACAGCGCACAGCCACCTGGTCGTCACGGCCCAGCAGCCAGTTCGAGGCGGCCAGCACCTCGCAGCCACCGTAGCCGCGCAGCGCCGCCAGCAGCATCGAGGCCCCGTAGAACACCAGCGTGGCGTCGCTGGTGGGCTCCCACAGATACAAGGCCAGGAACACGGCCAGGTTGAGCAGGTGGCCGACCGGGCCGGTGGCCTCCAGCCGGGTGGGGGTGCGCCGGGCGCGCAGCCACTGCCAGGCAAACCAGCAGCGCCGGGAAGCCCACCAGCCCCAGCGCCCACGACCAGGGGTGGAACCCTCGGGCCAGGTGGCCCCAGGTCACGCTGCCTAGCAGCCCCAGCCCCACGACCAATCGCGCTGCGGTGCCCAGCGGTCCGATGCTGCGCTGCCGGGCTGCCGGCTGCTGATAGAGGTCGGTTGCTGCCATGGTTCACCTCGTGGTGTCGTTGACGCCTGTGGCCTGGCGCTGCTGCGGGTCCAGCAGGCCGCCGAAGATGCCCCTGGCCGTCTCCACGGCTTCTGGCTGGCCCAGCAGCTGCCCGGTCATCCCCGGGTGCGCCTGCAGATAGGCCTCGGCCTGCTGGGGGTCGGCGTGGAAGTTGATGTGCGGGCAGCAGCAGTCGGCCACCGCCCCGCAGACGCCCCCCGCGGCGGTGGCGACCAGCACCACCGTGGTCGCCGGCTCGAAGCGCCAAGCCCCGCCACGGACCTCGATGGTGATCGGCTGGCCGCCGGTGGGGTCGGCGGAGCTGATCCGTGCGTCGCGGCGGGTCATCTGGGGGATGCCCAGGGCATCCAGCGCGCACATCGCAGCCACGGTCGGGCCTCCGTCCAGCGCCACCTGGTGCGGGGTGGGCCGCCCCGAGAACGGGTAGGCCACGATGATCGTGCCGCTGGCCGGGTCGGTGTGAACCACGTCGGCGGCGGCCAACGCCCCCAGCCCCTCGCGGGGGTCCAGGCCTAGCTCGGCGGCCATGTCGGCAACCGCAGCGGGCCCAGGTGGGCCGGCGTGGGCCAGGAACCAGCCAAGCAGGCGACGGTGGAACTCCTGCAGCGGCTCGCGCAGGCCGGCCTGGCGGTCCTGGACGCTGCCGACGAGCAGGCCCCGGATGGGCCTACGCCGGGCCCGCGGCCACGGCCAGGTGAGCCGAGGGGGACGGTTGGCGGTCATGGACGACTCCGCGTGCGGCACTCAATGTCACTGAGGGCACCATAGACCTTCCCGTATACTGGAAGGTCAAGGGATGCGGTCCAGAACGACTCGGGAGGTGGCGATGCGCATCGGTGAGCTCGCCGAACAGGCGGGGATCTCGACCAAGGCGATCCGCTACTACGAGCAGATCGGCATCCTGGCCCCGCCGGCCCGGACCTCATCGGGCTACCGTGCCTACGACCAGGCCGTACTGAGCAGGCTGGGGTTCGTGCGCGCCGCCCAGGCGCTCGGGCTCACGCTGGGCGAGATCCGCCAGATCATCGCCTTCCGCGACCAAGGCACCGCCCCCTGCGGCCACGTCGCCACGCTGCTCCAGCAGCGCGCCGCCGAGCTTGGCGCCCGCATCGCCCAGCTCCAGCAGCTCCGCGGCGAGCTCGACCAGCTCGCCCAGCGCGCCCGCAGCCTGGACCCCCAGCAGTGCCCACCCGAGCGGGTCTGCCACATCATCGGCTGATCCAGGCTGCCGAGGTTTAGCTGGCCACGTCGAGGACGCCAACTCCCCGTCAGGCTGGGCGCGACCGAAGGCTTACGGGCCGTCGCAGGCTTGCCGCGTACGCTCGATCCGGTGGCCCTTCCATGGATGCCGGATGTGTGCGTGCTCAGAGAGCGGGCGTGATCGGCGCTCTGCGGAAGCGGATGCCGACGAAGCAGCCGTCCGTGAACCCCAGGCGGGCGCCGTCGCAGTGACCCAACAGCGCACCCCACCGCGCGTGGTCGGCGTGGAGCAGGCACGCCACCAACGCCGGCTCGATCGCGCCACCATGCGAGACCACCAGCGCGGCCGCGCCATCGTCCACCGACGCCACCGCACGGGCCCACGCCGCCCGATGCGCCCAGGCCACGGCGGCAAGCCCCCCGCCCTGCCCGACGAGCTCGGCGTAGCGAACCCACGGCTGGGTCCAGGTCCACTGCTCATGGAAGCCCACTTCGCCCGGTACGTAGCCCGATGGCAGATCCACAGTGTCGTCGACGGCAAAGCCCATCGCGATCGCGGTCTCGATCGCGCGTGGCGCGGCGCTGGTCAGGACATAGGCGATCGGCCCGAGCTCGGCGCCGACGGCACGGGCGAGTGCGACGCCCTGCGCGGACAGGTGCGAGCCCCGGCCACGGGCCGGCCCCTTCTTGGTCAAGGAGTGCCGACGGACCTCCAGCCACCGCATCGTCGGATCCTAGCTGGCGGTACGGTCCAACTGGGTGGACGAATCCATCGTCGCAACGCGACCTGCTCGGCGGTTCCTACAGCTCAGATCGGGAGCACGGCAGGCCAAGCAGCGCTGGGCGCTCTAGGCGCTGCCGCGCGCCTCGGCAAGCCGCGCTCGAACGACCGCCAAGAGCTGGCGAACCTGCGCGGCGTCGAGGCGGCGTGTCGGGTCGCCGCGGCGTTGCCGAGGGGCGTCACGAACCCCCTGGAGCGTGCGATCACGCCTGAGCGCCCACTCCCGGCCGCGGTCTTGGAGCAGTGGCGCCTCTCCTCGGCAAAGCGCCACACCCGGCACGCCGTCAGCACCGTCAGCTCGGCGTGCTTGGGGTCCTCACCGATGGCCTCCCAGGCGGCCAGCTGCGCATCGCCGACGTGCACCACCCACTCGTCCGGAACCTCCCCGATCAGCCCGGCGGGCGCCGCGCCCCACAGGCTCCGGCCATGCGAGCGGCACATCGAGAACTCGACCACGAGATCGCGTTCCCCCGGATGTCGGTGCTCCACCTGCATGCCCGACCCGGACCCCGGCGTGAGCTCGATGTAGGCCTCCATCGGCGGCACCGGTGTCGGCGAGGCCGCCACCTGGCGGGTGACCACCGCAGATCGACCCGGCCCGGCGCCTGCGGCCGATGCCTCGCCACGACCGCGGTCAGCGCAGCAAGCTGCGCGTCGGTGAGCGGATCGTCGACGACAACCAGCAGATCAACGTCGCTACGAGCCGGGACGTAGTCCTCGAGGGTCAAGGAGCCGTGCAGGATCACGCTGGCGACGCTCTCCCCCAGCGCCCCGGAGCAGGAACCCGCAAGCCTCTCGGCGAACCGCAACGCCTCCTCGTCCGGGGCGGCGGAGGGGACGGCGGATCTGGCTGAGCGATTGGGCGTCACGCACGCACTATGCGCCGTGCGGGAGGCTGGTGCCATCCGATTGGCCACTGGAGCAGCCCCGACACCACGCCATGGCATTCGCCGCGGCCATGTCACCTGGCGGCGCTGACTGCAATGGCCCACAGCGAGACGTCGAAGAACTCCACGAGGCTGATCTCCTTGGCGGAAGCGCCGCCAGATAGGGCGGTACGGTCAAAGGCGTGGACGAACGTCCAGCAGCAGGTCACCGCGCACAGCACCACCCTGATCCTCCGGTCCGCCAATACAATCTGGTCAAGTAGAAGCCAATACAATCTGGTCAACAGGATTGATCTGGTTTGGCGGATGCATGGTCGGTAGCATGGCGCGCGCCGATACGCGCCGACCGTACCGCACGCCAACTATCGGCGAGGACCGCAACGACCTCGTGGACGGCCCACCGCACACCGACACCGGCCACCCGCGCCTGGACGAGTCCAGTCCCACCGGGCGTCTTGAGGAGCTCGTGGACCGGCCCACTGAGGATGGCCACCCGCGGGCAGCCAACCCGCCGGCCTGGCGGGTCCTGCTTGCCTACGCGCGGCCCTACCGCCTGGCCCTGATCGGCGGCGGCCTACTGAGCCTTGCCACCGGGGCAGTCGGGCTGGCCCTGCCGCTAGCCGCCAAGGGGCTGATCGACGACCTCGCCAACGACCGGGCAGTGACCGGGGCGCTGCTGCTGCTGGCCGTCCTGGCGCTGGCCAACGCCGGGATCGGCGCGGCCGGCAGCTACGTGCTGGAGCGCGCGGCCGAGTCGGTGGTCCTGGACGCCCGCTGCCAACTCGTGGCGCACCTGGTGCGGCTGCGCATCCCGGCGGTGGACCGCAGCGAGCCCGGCGACCTGATGGCCCGGGTCACCTCCGACACCACGCTGCTGCGCGAGGTCACCACCGGGTCGCTGGTGTCGGCGGTCACCAGCACCCTGATGCTGCTGGCCACCGTCACGATGATGGCGCTGCTGGACCCGCTGCTGCTGGTGGTCACCCTGGCCGTACTCGGCGGCGCCCAAGCGGTCATCGGCGTGGTCGTGCCACGGATCTCCCGCGCCCGGGCTGGCCGTGCAGGTGTCGTTCATCGTCGTGCTCGGCCTGGGCGGCGCCCGGGTCGCCTCCGGCGCGATCGACGTGGGCACCCTCATCGCGTTCCTGCTGTACCTGTACTACCTGATGCCGCCGATGCGGGAGCTGGTCGGCGCGGCCAGCCAGTACCAGGTCGGCGCCGCCGCGATCGCCCGCATCCGCGGGGCCGAGCAGCTCCCGGTTGAGCCGGATAGCGCCCCGGCCAACCTGCCCCGGTCCGGCGTCGCGCCTGCCGCGGTCGCCTCCGAGCAGGTGCGCTTCCGCTACCGCCCCGAGCTGCCTGAGGTCCACCAGGGCCTGAGCTTTGCCGCCCCACCCCGTGGAATGACCGCGTTCGTCGGTCCCTCCGGCGCCGGCAAGACCACGATCTTCTCCCTCATCGAACGGTTCTACGAGCCAGACGCCGGCCGGGTCCTGGTCGACGGCAAGGACGTCAAGGACTGGCCGATCGCCGAGCTGCGCGCCGCCATCGGCTATGTGGAGCAGGACGCCCCCGTGCTGTCGGGCACCCTGAGCGAGAACCTGCTGTTCGGCGCCCCCGACGCCAGCGACGACGACCTGGCCCAAGTGCTGCGGACCACCCGACTCGACGGCCAGGTCGCGCGCCTGCCCGACAGCCTGGACACCCTGGTCGGCCACCGCGGCACCCGCCTGTCGGGTGGGGAACACCAACGGGTGGCCATCGCCCGCGCCCTGCTGCGCCGCCCGCGGCTGCTGCTGCTGGACGAGGCCACCTCCCAGCTGGATGCGGTCAACGAGGCGGCGCTGCGCGACACCATCGCCGAGGCGGCCCGCACCACCACCGTGCTGGTCGTCGCCCACCGGCTGTCTACGGTGACCATGTCCGACCGGATCGTGGTGCTGGACGCTGGCCGGGTGCGCGCGGTCGGCACCCACGCCGAGCTGCTCGACGCCGACCCGCTCTACGCGGAGCTAGCCGCCACCCAGTTCCTGGTCGCGGCCGACTGATCACCGGGGGTCCGGCCTCGTAGCGCGTTTCTTATCGGCAGCCCTAGTGCAGAGAAGCAACTCTCAGGGGACCGAGTGGAAGCGCTGCTATGCCTGCGGGACCACCGCGGTCCCCGTCCCCGTCGAGGCGTCCGGGCTTGAGCGCGTCGCCGCGACGATCACCAGCGCCCGCCGGCGGTCCCGGCAGGGTAGCTGCGCGGCCCACGCCACTACTCCGAGGTGCATGCGCGTCTGTCGACGCAAGCTGCTTGCCGTGGCCGGTCGGGACGGTCCTCAAGCGTCGAGGCGACCGGTGGTTCGCCCGCCACCCGGATGGGTACGGCCCCAGGCCGCCCGTCGAAGACCGCCGAGCGCCAGTTGCTGATTCCCGCCGAATCACCGAGCGCGGGGGCTTGATCGGGCATCAGCGCTCGGTCTGCGAGTTCATGGACACTGGTGAGGGCGTCTGGGGTGGGAAGGAACATCGGGGTCGGACTTGGCACTAGCGGGAGTTTCGCGGCTAGCGTGGTCTGTGTTGGTGTTCCCGCTGGTCATGGGGGATCTTGATCTTCGGTTTTCCTATGACCTAAGACGGGGTGCCTGCTGGGCCAGCTCGAAGATCTCCACGAGGTGGTCTTGCGTTGAGGTGGTCTGGGTGAGCATCCGGCGGGCCTTGGGGCGTCCCCCGGTAGATGGGTAGACCAACACGGTTTCCTGGATGCCGGCGAGGGTGTCCAGGAGCTCGCGGACGCTCATGTCGATGCCGTTGGCGGCGTGGCGGCGCATGAGGCAGGCGGTCTGGAGGGCGAGTACGCAGGCGAAGACGTGGACGCGGATGTTGTGGTCGGTCCAGTGGTGCATCGGGGAGAAGGAGACCACGTGGGGGTCTTTCATCTGGCGGAAGGCAGACTCGGCCGCTGATTGTGAGCGGTAGGCGGCAACGATCTCGGCGATCGGCCAGTCGTGACGGCCGGTGATCAGCACGCGTTTGCCGAACACCGCTGCTTCCAGGTCTTTGCGGGCCTGCTGGTCGATACGCCAGGTGAGCCGGTGCTCGGGCGGGGACGCACCGGCCAGCTCAACGCCGATGACGCGGTTGACCCAGGGGTCGTGGATGAGCTGGTTGATCTCGGCGGTGACCTGGGCGCGGCTGCGGCGGGTCTTGCCCCGGGCCAGGACAGCCTCTGGAGCTCCGAGGACGGCGGTTGCGATCCTGACGCCACCAGCCGCCGCTGGATCGGGACCAGCCAGGCCGCCGAGCCGAGGAGGACGACCAGGAAGCCGGCGGCGGCGAGTACGGCAGCCGTCCGGGCCGCGCCGCCTGCATTGAGCGCGAAGCCGATGGTCGAGACCAGGCAGATGGCCAGCAGCGCCGGCTGCACGCGGTCGACCCGTCGGAGCGTGTACGCGAACGCGGCCCGGAAGTCCGAGAGTTCCGTCTGCCGCCAGGCGGGGACGCGCTCCCAGGCGATCGAGACCACCCCGCCGGCGAACAGGCCGCCGCTGATCAGCATCGGGATGGCCCACCACTGGTTCATTCTTCTCCTCCTCCGCTGCTGGTTGTGTCCTCGGCGCGGTTGGCCTCGAGCCTGCGGCAGAGCTCGTCGAGCACCCGTGCGGTCGTCTCGAGGTCGGAGCGGTCGATCCCGCTTGCGAGCCGGTTCACCCACACCGCCTGCCGCCGGTCGATCGCCGAGTAGGTGGCCCTGCCGGGCTTGGTGAGGCGGACGAGCTGGGAGCGGCGGTGGTCGGCGTTGGGCGCCAGCTCCAGGAGGCCGTCGCGGACCAGGCGCTGTACGGTTGGCGTGCACGCTCTGCCGGGTCAGGCCCATGCGCCGCGCGATCTGCGGCACGGTCAGTCCGCGTTGCCGGGTGGCGGGGGGGCGCCGGCGAGGATGCGCGTGGCGGCCTGGACGGCAGCTGCTCTGAACTGGGCCAGCCGCTTCCGCGACCAGGGGTTGTTCGAGTCGTAGGTCCGGAGCGCTTCGGAGGCGGTGAACCAGGCTCCGGTGAGACCCAGGACGAGGGCGAGCAGGTCGGCCGGCGCGGAAGCCGGCGTCGACTCGGCCGTCCCGCTGGGCAGGGGCGATGGCGGTCAGTCTCGCGGGGACGGCTACGCCGCCAGCAGCACACTGGTGCTGGCCCTCCGCGACCTGCAGGTCGCCTTCGAGCTGGAGCCGGCCGGTGCGGCGACCCGGCTGACCCTTGAAATGGGCTTCGTCCTGCCCCTGGGCGGCTTGGTCGGGCGCTGGATCAGCGGGCTCGCCTCGCCCTGGCCAGCCAACGGCGGTCGCTGGCCGCCTCGGCCGCGATTGTCAACGACAAGTTCGGGCAGTGAGGATGAGGCCACGCGATTGTCGAACAGAGGAGGACCTTGTCATGAACACCCTACGACGCGCTTCCCGTCCCCTCTCGATGCCTCGCCGCCGCCGGCAGCGTGCGGCGATGCAGCTTGCAGCGGTTCGGGTTGGCGCGACCGCGGTCGGGGCGGCGGCGGTTGGGGCCGGTGCCGTCGGCGCCCTGGCGGTTGGCCGCCTGGCGGTCGGCCGGGCGGTCGTCCGGCACCTCAAGATCGAGGACCTCGAGGTCAAGCGTCTGCACGTCCATGAGTTCCAGGTCGACAAGCAGGCGACCGCGGCACAGCCCGGGATCCCATCGGCCTCCGAGACGCAACCCTAGCCGTCGCCCACCCACTCCGGTCCCATGCCCGCGCCCTCGGGCAGGGACCGGACGTCGCCGTGCGATGGGTGCTCGATCTGGGTGGGGTTGGTCTGACCACCTTGGACCATTCCTGTTCTGCGGTCGATACCCCGCGTTTGGCGCGCACGCTGGCGGAGTCCACGCTCGCCCGTGACCAGTCAAGCCTGCCCCGCTCGCCGAGCCGGTCGAGGATGTCGAGGTGGCTTGCGGCATTGCCTGATCGGCTGCTGGCCTCCCCGTCGTGTTCCTGAGGCGATGGGACACTGGTCCCCGACTACCGGGCGGCGTGGGACTGACCTCGCTGCGTGAGCGGGCGGCCGAGCTCGGCGGCGCCTGCACGATCGAGTCGGTGGCCGCCAGCGGCACCCGTGTGCGGGCCCAGCTGCCGATCTGGATGGCGTGAGCGTGGACCCGGTCAGCGTCCTCATCGCCGACGACCATCCGGTGTTCCGCCGTGGCCTGCGTGCTCTGCTCACCTCGGTCGCCGACGTCGAGGTCGTCGCCGAGGCCGCCACCGGCGTCCTGACGCGACCTACACCGTCCAGTCCGGCACCATCAAGGAAGTGCTCCAAGAGGTCCAGTCCCAGTCCGGGAACCGGATGTTCACCCTGACCGACACACCCCAGCACGTCGTCCTGGTCGACCAGCAGGGGGCGACGTACACGATGCGTGGCGCGGTCTGGTTCGGCGGCGTGACCAACGACAACACCGGCGCGGAGGTGATCACCGCCACCCACAACCTGCTGATCATCGCCCGCGGAGGCGGGGTGGCAGACAGCGTCCATCTGGTGGAGCGCTTCCGCGACGGCGAGCTGATCACCCACGAGTTCGGCACCTGCCAGCTGCCATAACCGCAGGACCAGACTCGGCAAGCGCCGCGGCCGTCGGGGTTGTCATCCCGCGGTCCGCGACGCGGTGCGACGGCTCCCCTCTTCCCCCAAGGGAGCCACCCCCCATGTGCCATAGGGATGCGCGCTCAATGCAGCGGTGCGACCGTCCGCCCGTCCCCAGCCGTCCCGGCCCATCCCGCAAGTTCCTGGTCGGCGTGTCCCGCGTCCGGGGCCCGGAGCTGGTGGGGCATGTCTTGGAGCACCTCGCGGATGCGGAGGATCTGGAGTGCCAGCGCAATCTGGAGGCAGCGGTTCGGGTCGGTCGTGAAGGGGCCGAGCAGCCGCTCCAGCTTCGTGATGCGATACCTGAGCGTGTTGTAGTGGAAGTACAGCCGCCGTGCCGCCCTGGCCACGTTGAGGTTGCATTCCACCAGCGCCTCGAGGGTTCGCAGCAGGTCGTCGCGCTCGGCCGGGGCGAGGAGCAGCAACGGCCCGAGGCTCTCGAACGCGAACGAGCGCAGCTCCTCGGTGTCGTCGATCAGACTCAGCAGTCGGAACACCCCGAGGCTGTCGAAGCGGGTGACGGTACCCGGACCGTGGATGCGCCGGCCGATCTGCATCGCCTTGGTGGCCTGGTCGTAGGCGGTGGCGAGCTCGACCGGCGCGGCGACCGGACGGCTGACTCCAACGGAGAGGACCCGGCGGCTGCGCCGCGCCACACCGGCCGCGATCGAGCGAGACAGCGACACCGCCGTCTCGGCCAGGTCGCGGTGGTCGGGCGCGCCAACAACGCGGTGGTCGGGTGCGCCAACACTACTGCGGTGATCGGGTGCGCCAACACTGCGGTGGTCGGGCGCGCCAACAATGGCGACGAGTTCGGTGGCGAAGCCGGCCGCGGCAGCGCCAGGGTCACAGTCGTGCACCGCGTAGGTCCAGCCGTCGGTGAGCCGTGCGCGCAGCCGCTGCTCCTCCAGGTCGGAGAGTTCGTCCCCCGGGGCCCGCTCGAGCTCTGCGACGATCACGACCAGTGGCCGGTCCAGGCACCATCCGAGCGACGTCGCGCGGTTCAAGACCTCCCGCACGTTCCGCACCCTGCCGCTGAGCAGCTCGTGGAGAAAATCGGACTGGAACTTCCTCTCCACCGCCGTGACCGCGAGCTTCTTCGCCGCGTCCAGCGCAATCACGGTGGAGGCGCGCTCCAGGGCGATCAGCACGTCATGCCGGAGCGGCCGCTCACCCTCGACGGCAAGGATGCGGCCGTGGCGCATCGAACCGGCCAGCACCGGCGCGAGCGCCCAGCGCACGTCCCCAGAGGCCTGCACGCGGGTCTCTGGGACGATCGCGTCGCCGACGACGATCCGCCCGTCCTCTCCGAGCAGCCCCGCGGTGGCCAGCAACTCAGCGACCTCCGCCAGCCGTGCCTCCGCCAGCACCCGTCCGTCGTCGGCCAGCACCACCACCGCACCCTCGATGAGCTGGGAGAGCTTCTCGGTGATCTCGGGGAGACCGCCACCGTCGAGGACGATCCGCATGAAGACGCGGTGGATCTCCTCGGCGCGTGCCAGGACTGCCGACTGCCGGTTGATGATGTCGGTGAGCGCCTGGCTGAGGATGTCGTCGAAGCCGACGTGCCGCGGGATGTCGATGATGGGAAAGTCGAGCTGGTCGGCGCGCTGCAGCATCGCCCGCGGCAGCGCCTCGATGTAGTTTCCGAGCTTCACGCCGAGCGCCGCCAGGCCGCAGGCGTCCAGCGCCGACACCAGTTCTGCCAGCTCAGCGGCCGAGCGCGGCAGCGGATAGCCGGTCGCCAGCAGGAACTCGTTCTCCTTCACCCACGGGAGGATGTCGGGCACCGTCATCACGTTCAGGCGCTGCACGACCCGGTGCAGGCCGGTATGGCCCGCGAGGACCTGCGCGGCCGACAGCGTCGGCAGCCGCAGCAGCTCGCCGATGGACAGCCCCCGGGGAAGCGCCCCCGAAGCCGCCCGGGTGGGTTCCTCGCCGGCGGGCTGGCCGGCATCGCTGGGAGCGGTCAGCTCGAGGCCTCCCGAATTCCTGGAACACCCCGCTGGAACACCCAGTGGGCGGGGATGATCTGGAACACCCAGTGGGCGGGATGATGTTGATTCTTCACCATAACACGCCCGTGGCTACGAGAGAACGGCACTTCAACGCTGCCGCAGAACGGCACTTCAACGCTGCCGCGACGGTCAAGGCTAACGCGACGAAGGACCGGCTTGCACGGCAAGAGTCAACAAGCCTCGCGCTCGAGCTTCGGCGAGATTTGCCAGTGCCTTCGGTCGGGCAGCCGCCCTACCATCTTCCTGGCGCTCATCACCCTGGCGCTCATCACCAGAACAATTCCCGTTGGCGAATGTGTCCAGTAAATTGCCTGTGTGTTTGCGGCGAGGCGAAGGTGGTCACCGGAACGTCGCCGGTTTCGTGGGCGTCGTGCATGCATGCCGGATGGGCTCCCGGATCGACAAGAACCGGGAGCGGAGCGCGGGCGCCCGCCGGTCGTGAACGCCAACCTGCCCTACTGAGGGGACTCCCCACATGCCTGTCGAGTTCGGCCTGGCGGTCGAGAACTTCACCCCCGCGAGCAAGCGCCCGAGTACCGGCCGGATCCTCGCCTACGCGAGCGCGGCGGAGTCGCTTGGCTACCGCTCGCTGTGGGTGTGGGACCACCTGTTCCTCGGCAGCCGGCGCCCCTTCCCGTTCCTCGAGTCGATGTCCACCCTGGCGGCGCTGGCCACCCGAACCTCGACGGTGACCCTGGGCACGGGCGTGCTGGTGCTGCCGTTGCGCAACCCGGTGGTCCTCGCCAAGGTCGCCGCCACGGTGGACCTGCTCTCCGGGGGCCGGCTCTCCCTGGGCGTGGCCGCAGGCTGGTACGAGCGGGAGTTCCAGGCCTGCGGCATCCCCTTCCGGGCGCGTGGCCGGCTGTTCGAGCGAAATCTCGAAATTCTCGACCGGCTGTGGCGGGAGCCCGAGGTCAGGGGCGTCTGGGACGATCTCGACCTGCGGGGGGTGGTGATGCTGCCGCGGCCGGCCAGCCAGCCGCGCCCGCAGGTGCTCATCGGCGGCTACGTCGACCGGGTCCTGCGGCGGGTCGCGACCATGGGCGACGGCTGGCTGACGTACTTCTACACCACACAGAGCTTCCGCTCGGCCTGGGCGAGGATCCGCGACCACGCCGCCGAGGCAGGCCGCGACCCCGACTCGCTCACGAACGTCGCCCAGCTGCCGATCTGCGTCTCGTCCTCCTTCGAGGACGCCGACCGCCGCATACGGGCGTTCGTCGGTGCGTACTTCGACGTCGCCGAGTGGAGTGAGTCCACGCCCGACAGCGCCATCCGCGGCACGCCCGGGCAGTGCGCCGAGCAGCTCGCCGAGCACGTGGCGGCCGGCGAGCGCCACATCGTGTTCGTGCCCTGCGACTACGCGCTCGAGCAGGTCGAGCGCGTCGCCGCCGAGGTCCTGCCCGCGCTCCAGCCGGGCCGGTTGGCCGAGCGCCGCCAGGCCGCGGGCGTGGAGGAGCGGACCTGATGGACGGCACTCCGGCCAGGCAGCTCCGCGAGGCGCTGGCAGGCAAGCCGAGCCCGCCTGCCGACAAGCTGGTGCCCGCCGAGGCCGCCGTGCGGCTGGTCCGCGACGGCGACCACATCGCCGTCGGCGGCACCCTGTACTCCCGCACGCCCATGGCGCTGCTGTTCGAGCTGCTGCGCCAGGGCCGCAGCGGCCTCACGATCTCCCGCCCGCTCACCTGCTACGAGGCGGAGCTGTTCCTGGTCGGCGGGCTGGCTGGCGGCATCGTGACCAGCTGGGTCGGGATCGGCCTGCCCTGGGGCATCTCGCGGGTCGTGCGGGAGCTGGTGGAGGGGGGTCGGGCGACCTACGAGGAGTGGAGCCACCTGGCGCTCGGGCTGCGCTACAAGGCCGGCGCGATGGGCGTGCCGTTCCTTCCCACCTTCACGATGCTCGGCTCGGACCTCGTCGGGCTCGTCGACACCCGTGAGCTCACCTGCCCGTTCACCGGGGAGAAGGTGCTGCTGGTCCCGGCGCTGAACCCCGACGTCGCGCTGCTGCACGTGCACCGCGCCGACCGTTCCGGCAACGCCCAGATCGACGGCTACAGGCACATGGACGCGGACATGGCGGCGGCGGCCCGCACGGTGATCGTGAGCACCGAGGAGGTGGTCGACGCCGAGCGCATCGCGGGGCGGCCGGACGCGACCGTGCTCCCGCACTTCCAGGTGGACGCGGTGGTCGAGGCGCCGATGGGCGCCTTCCCGCACGAGTGCTACGGCCGCTACGAAGCGGACTTCGCACACTTCGACGACTACGTCGCCGACGTCAGGCGCGACGGCATCGACGCGGTCTCCGCCTACCTGGACCGCCACGTCCGTCGCCAACCCGACTTCGCCGCGTTCCTGGCGAGCTTCGGCGCGTCCCGGCTGGAGGGCCAGCAGGCACGCGCCGCGGAGCTGATCGCGCGGTGAGCTGGACGCCGCAGGAGCTGATGACGGTCTCGGCCAGCCGCCTCCTCCGAGACCATCGGGCGGTGTTCGCCGGGGTGGGCGTCCCGCTGCTCGCCTCGGTGCTCGCCAAGCAACGGCACGCGCCCGACCTCACCATCGTGCTCGAGGGCGGCATCATCGGCCCGCGCATGCTCGCGGGCAAGCTGCCGATCTCCACCAACGAGATGCGTGCAGCGCGGCACGCCCCCATGCTCACCTCCATCACCGACGTCTTCCTGCTGGCGCAGCGCGGCTTCCTCCACTACGGCTTCCTCGGGGCCGCCCAGATCGACATGCACGGCAACATCAACACCAGCGTCATCGGCCCGGTCGAGCGCCCGCGCGTCCGCCTGCCCGGCACGGGAGGGGCCAACGACATCGCCTCGCTCTGCAACGAGGTGCTGGTGGTCACCCCCCATGAGCTGCGCCGCTTCGTCGAGCGGGTCGACTTCGTGACCAGCCCCGGCCACCTCGGTGGCGGCGATGCCCGCGAGAAGGCCGGCCTGGTCTCCCGCGGGCCGAGCACGGTCGTCACCGACCTGGCGCTGCTCGACTTCGAGCCGGAGAGCAGGCGCATGCGCCTCTGCGCCCTGCAGCCCGGCGTCACCGTGGAGGACGTCCGCGCCAGCACCGGCTTCGAGCTGCTGGTCCACCCGGAGGTGTGCGAGCTGGAGCCACCGGCGATACCAGATCTCGACATCCTGCGGGAGCTCGACGCGGGTGCAGCGGCGCGGGACTGAGGAGCGGAGCATGGGAATCGTCGAGACCAGGTGGCGGGTCGGGCTGCTCGTCCCGTCCTCGAACACCGTGATGGAGCCGGACCTCTGGCGTGCGCTGCCGCCCGGCGCCACGCTGCACACGGGCCGCATGTACCTCGAGGACACCACCCCCGAAGGCGAGAGCCGGATGCTCGACGAGCACGTGCTCCCGGCCGCGCGCGACCTAGCCACCGCCCGGCCCGACCTGATCGTCTTCGGCTGCACCAGCGCCGGTGCGCTGCGCGGCAACGGCTACGACGGCGAGTTGTGCGCGCGCATCAGCGAGCTGTCCGGGGTGCCCACCGTCAGCGTGATCGCCTCGGTCAGGCAGGCGATCGCGGCGCGCGGCGCGCGCCGCGTCGGCGTGGTCACCCCGTATGTCGACGCGCTCAACCAGCGCATCCGGGAGAGCGTCGAGGCCGACGGCGTCGAGGTGGCAGGGATCGCCGGGCTCGGGATCTCCGACAACTTCGAGATCGCCAGGGTCCCGGCGGAGCGGATCTGCGACTTCGCCGAGCGCACGCTGCGCGGGCTCCCCGTCGACCTGGCGTTCGTGTCGTGCACCAACTTCCCGGCGGTCTCGGCCCTGCCCGAGCTGGAGCGGCGCCTCGGCCTGCCGGTGGTCACCAGCAACCAGGCGGCCGTCGCCGCGGTGCTCGCGCTGCTGGACGCGGCCCCGGCGCTCCAGGGCGGGTGACCGGTGGTCGCCGCGCCCTTCCGCTACGAGCGTGTGTCCTCCTTCGAGGAGGCCGTGCGGGCGCTGCACGAGCGGGGCGAGGACGCCAAGGTCATCGCCGGCGGCCAGAGCCTGGTCCCGATGATGAATCTCCGAATCGCCCGGCCCGAGTGGCTGATCGACGTCAACCCGGTCGGTGCCGGCCCGATCGAGGACCACGGCGGGTACCTGCGCCTCCCCGCGCTCACGCGGCACCGCGCCATCGAGGAGGCCGAGGTGGTGCGGCGGCGCTGCCCGATCCTGGCCGAGGCGGCGGCGCACGTCGGCAACGTGCGCACCCGGACCCGCGGCACGGTCGGCGGCAGCCTGGCCCATGCCGATCCGGCCGCTGAGCTGCCCTGCGTGGCGGTCGCGCTGGGCGCGGAGGTCACCGTGCTCGGGCGTGACGGCGCCCGCGCGGTGGCAGCCGACGACCTGCTGGTGTCGTACCTGACCACCACGCTCGCCCCCGACGAGGTCGTCGTCGAGGTGCGCGTGCCCACCCTGGGGCCGCGTGGCGGCTGGTCGTTCCTTGAGATGAGCCGCCGCAGCTCCGACTGGATGGTGGTCGGTGTCGCGGCCCTGGTCGAGCTGGACGCGGCGGGTGCGGTGACGGCCGCCTCGGTCGCGGTCGGCGGCGTGGCCGAGCGCGCCTGGCTGGTCCCGGCGGAGGCGCTGGCGGACCTGCTCGGTGCGGCACCGGAGGAGGCGCTGCTCGCGCGGGTGGCGGAGCGGGCCGCCGCCATGCTCCGTCCCGAGGACGACGTGCAGGCGTCGGGGGAGTACCGGCGGCGCCTGGCCGCGGTCCTCGGCCGGCGGGCGCTGGCCCAGGCGGTGGCCCGGGCCGGACTGTCAGAGGCCGAGCTGGCGCCGCGCGGGAACGGGGAGCAGACATGAGCAGGGCGGGCGCACCAGCGGCGTCGCGTGGCAGGAGGGTGCGTCGATGAGCGACCCGGGCAGGCAGCGCGTCACGTTCACGGTCAACGGCGAGGACCGGGATGCCTGGGTGTTCCCACACGACAGCCTCCTCGACGTGCTCAGGGATGCCCTCGGCCACCACGAGGTCCGCTACGGCTGCGGCGAGGGGGTCTGCGGGACCTGCACGGTCCTGCTCGACGGCGAGCCGGTCAGCGGCTGCCTGCTGCTGGCGGTGCAGGCCGACGGCTGTTCGATCGTGACCGTGCGGGGCCTCGCCCCGGGCGGCGACCTGCATCCCCTGCAGGCGTGCTTCCTGCGCAACGGCGCCGCGCAATGCGGGTTCTGCACGCCCGGCATGCTGCTTACCGCCTGGGCGCTCCTGCAGCGCGACCCGCGGCCGAGCCGCGAGCGGATCCGCCGGGAGCTGGTCGGCAACCTGTGCCGCTGCACCGGCTACAGCAAGATCCTGGACGCGGTCGAAGAGCACGCCGCGCAGGCCGCGGAGGGGTCCGGGGAACCCCGAAGGGGTGCCCCGGTCGGTCGGGAGGGGTCCGGGGAGGGGACGGGCGGCGATGCCTGAGACCAGGGCCCCGGCCCGCCAGGAGGCCTTCCGGGTCGTCGGGCAGCGCCTGGCGCACCACGACTTCGTCGACAAGGTCGAAGGGTCGCTGCTGTACGCCGCCGACTGGCAGCTCCCCGGCCTGCTCCACGGCAAGGTCGCGCGGGCCGAGGTGCCGTGCGCCAGGATCGCCGCCCTTGACGTGTCGGCCGCGCGGGCGCTGCCGGGCGTCGTAGCGGTGCTCACCGCCGCCGACGTGCCATGGAACCAGGTGGTCGAGCGCGCCACCGGTGGGCTGGGCGAGCTGGCTGTCGCCATGCCGGTGCTCGCCACCGACCGCGTGCGCTACCAGGGTGAGCCGATCGCCGTGGTCGCCGCCGTCACCCCGCAGGTCGCCGAGCAGGCGGCCGAGCTGATCGAGGTCGAGTACGAGGACCTGGCGGGGGTCTTCGACGCCGAGCAGGCGTGCGAGCCGGGCGCGCCGCTGGTGCACGACGAGGGGAACGTCCTGGTGAGCTGGACCATCGCCCGGGGTGACGTGGAGGCGGGGCTCGCAGCGGCCGATCTCGTGGTCGAGGGCGAGTACCGGACCCAGCGGGTGGAGCACGCCTACCTCGAGCCCGAGGCCGGCGTCGGCTGGCTCGACACCTCCGGGGTCGTCACCCTGCGCGTCGCCACGCAGGTGATCGAGCACGCCGCCACCATCGCCACCATCCTGGGCCTGCCCGAGAGCAGCGTCCGGGTGATCGGCGCCTACATGGGCGGCGGGTTCGGCGGCAAGGAGGACATGACCGTCGAGCCTTACCTTGCGCTGTTGGTCTGGCGCACCCGCCGGCCGGTCAGGATGGTGTGGGAGCGCCAGGACTCGATCATGGCCAGCACCAAGCGCCACCCGTTCATCATGCGCTACCGCACCGGCGTGCGGCACGACGGCACCATCGTCGCCCAGGACGTCGACATCGTCGGCGACGCCGGCGCATACCCCTACCTGAGCCCGCGGGTGCTGTTCGCCGGGTGCGTGACCGCGTCGGGGCCGTACCGTGTGCCGAACGTGCGCCACCGAGCCCGCGCCGTGTTCACCAACAACGTCCCGACCAGTGCCTTCCGCGGGTTCGGGGCGATGCAGGTCACCTTCGGGTACGAGCAGCAGATGGACCGGGTCGCCGAGCGGCTGGGTCTCTCGCCGCAGGTGGTGCGGGAGCGCAACTTCCTTGCCAAGGGGGACACGATCCCGACCGGCGAACGGCTGGACACCACGGTGGCCGTAGGCGAATGCCTGCGGCGCGCGCTCGCGGCGCTCGGCGAGCCCGCGCCCCCGAGCGGGCCGGGCCGGCGTGTCGGCCGCGGCTTCGCCGCCAACATGCAACCCTACGGCCGCACCGTCTGGTTCCACGACCGGGCCGCCTGCTGGATCAGCCTCGAGGCCGACGGCAGCCTGCTGCTGCGCAGCGGCGTCACCGACCTCGGCGCGGGCCAGGCCGCCTCGCTCGCCGAGATCGCCTCCGAGGTGCTCGGCGTCCCGCTCGGCGAGATCGGCGTCCACATCGGCGACTCCCAGCTCAACCCGCGGGCCGGCGGGACCTTCGCCACCCGCCAGCTGTACATGTCCGGCAACGCGGCGCTCGCGGCAGCCCGCGAGCTGCGCGACCGGCTCCTGCCGGTGGCCGCCGAGCTGCTCGGCGCCGATCCCGGTGCGCTCGTCTTCGAGGACGGGATGGTGCGGGCGCTCGGCGGCGGGTCCGGCACGCTCGACCGGGTCGACGGCGACGGCCACGGCATCCGGTTGGCCGAGGTGGCCGCCGCGTGCCAGCGCCGCGGCGTGTCGACCTCGCAGCTCGGCACCTGGTATGCCGAGTCCGGCACCTTCGACCCGGCCAAGGGCCAGGGCGCGAGCTTTCCCGACTACACCTTCGGGGCGCACGCCGCCGACGTCGAGGTCGACACCGAGACCGGGCAGGTGTGGGTGCTGGGGTATGCGGCCGCCCACGACGTCGGGCGGGCCATCAACCCGCTGCGGGTGGAGGGCCAGATCCAGGGCGGCGCCTACCAGGGTCTTGGCTACGCGCTCGGCGAGGAGGTCGTCGTGCACGACGGCCAGACCGCCTCCACGCTGCTCGCCAGCTACCTCATGCCGAACGCCGCCGACCTGACCGACGTGCGGGCGGTCGTGGTCGAGAGCGGCGAGGGCAAAGGCCCGTTCGGGGCCAGAGGGATCGGCGAGCCGCCCATCGCCAACCCGGCCGCGGCCATCGCCAACGCCGTGGCGGCGGCGACCGGCGTCCGGGTGACGCGGCTGCCGATCACCCCCGAGCGCCTGCTCGCCGCCATCGACGCGGCCGGTGACGACCGGTGAGTGCGACGCCCGGGCTGGCGGGAGGCGAGGTGCTCCTCAACCCGGCGGCGGATCCGGGCGCCTCGATGGCGCCACCGCCGAGGGCGCCGCTCGGCCTGCACCGGCGCCTGCCCGGCTACGCGGTCACGCCCCTTACCGACGCGCCCACGCTCGCCCGGGCCAACGGCGTCGGCCGGGTGTGGGTCAAGGACGAGTCCTCCCGGCTGGGGCTGCCCTCGTTCAAGCTGCTCGGTGCAAGCTGGGCCGCCTACCGCGCAGTGGCCGAACGGCTCGGCCGGGACCCGGAGCCGTGGGCGAGCCTCGACGAGCTGCGCGAGACGCTCGTGCCGCTGCGGCCCCTGACCCTGGCCGCCGCCACCGACGGCAACCACGGCCGGGCCGTCGCCCGCATGGCCGCGCTGCTCGGCTTTGACGCCGACGTCTACGTGCCGAAGGGCACCGCGGCCGCGCGGATCGCCGCCATCGAGGGGGAGGGCGCCCGGGTCACGGTGGTCGACGGCGACTACGACGGCGCGGTGGCCGCGGCCGCCGCCACCGCCGGAGACCGGTGCCTGGTGATCCAGGACGTCGCCTGGCCCGGCTACGAGCAGGTCCCGGCCTGGGTCGTCGAGGGCTACGCCACCATCTTCTGGGAGGTCGACGACCAGCTCGCCGAGGACGGCGAGGAGCGGCCCGACGTGGTCGTGGTCCCGGTCGGCGTGGGCGGGCTCGCGGCCGCCGCCGTGCGGCACTGGCGCCGCCAGGGGCTCGGGCGGCCACCCCGCCTCGTCGGCGTCGAGCCGCTCGCGGCCGCCTGCGTGCTGCGCTCGCTGCGGGCCGGCCGGATCGTGACCGTCCCCGGTCCCCACGACTCGATCATGGCCGGGCTGAACTGCGGTACGCCCTCGCTGGTGGCCTGGCCGTACCTGCAGGCCGGCCTCGACGCGGTGGTGGCGGTCGCCGACGACCTCGCACGCGCCGGCATGCGCGACCTGGCCGCGGCCGGCGTCGTCGCCGGCGAGACCGGCGCAGCGTCCCTCGCCGGCCTTGCCCAGGTGGCCGGCGGACGGGAGGCCGGCACGCTCCGAGGCGCCCTCGGCCTTGGAGCAGACGCCCGTGTCCTGCTGCTGTGCACGGAGGGCGCGACCGACCCGGAGGCCTACCGGCGGATCGTGGGGAGTCCCTGACCATTCCAACCGCCCAGCGTCGACCATTCCAACCGCCCGGCGCCGACCATTCCAACCGCCCAGCGCCGACCATTCCAACCGCCCGGCGTCGACGGTCCAACCGTCGGCGTCGACCGTTCAACCGCTGGCCCCGACCGTTCAACCGCCTGGCGTCGACCGGCCAACCGCCGGCGTCGACCGGCCATCGACCAGGGAGCCGACCATGGCCACATCCCCGTACGGCGGGCCGCTGATCAGCCTCGACGACGCCGTCGACCTGCACTGCCACCCCTACCCGGACCTGTTCCCGCGCCTGGCCGACGACATCGACATCGCCCTGGCCGCACGGGACGCCGGTATGAAGGCGGTCGTGCTCAAGTGCCACCACGAGAGCACCGTGTCCCGCGCCTACCTGGTCCAGCGGATGGTGCCCGGCATCCGCGTGTTCGGCGGGGTGGTGCTCAACTCCTACGTCGGCGGCATCAACCCGGCCGCGGTCGAGGCCGCGCTGCGGCTCGGCGGCAAGGAGGTGTGGATGCCCACGGTCGACGCCGGCTACCACGCGCAGGTCCATGGCGGCACCGGCGGCTACGACGCGCAGCAGGGCGGCCGCCGACAGGCCGAGGGCATCTGGGTGACCGACGCCGACGGCAGGCTCAAGCCCGTGGTCAAGGACGTGCTCGCCCTGGTCGCGGAGCACCAGGCGATCCTTGGCACCTGCCATCTGTCACCGACCGAGATCGTCGCGCTGGTCAGGGAGGCACGCGACGTCGGGGTCGAGAAGATCGTCGTTACCCACCCGTTCTTCAGGGTTCCCAACCTCGACCTTGACACCGTCGAGGAGGTCGCCCGTCTCGGCGCCATGCCCGAGTTCGGCTACTGCACCATCTCGCCCGCCTGGCAGTACGCCGCTCCCGAGAAGATCGTCGCGGCGGTCGGGCGGGTCGGCGCGTCGCGCTGCCTGCTGGTCTCCGACACGGGGCAGCGGCACAACCCGATGCCGTCGGAAGCCCTGCGCGTGTTCGCCCAGACCGTGTTCGAGAAGGGCGTGAGCGAGCAGGATGTCGTCACCATGATCAGCCGCAACCCCTACGAACTTCTCGACCTCGACACCGCCGACGCCCCGCCGCGCCCGGTCGACCTCGCCTGGGCGGCGCGCCTGAACGCCGATCCCTGCCTGGCGCCCGCGGCGAGCCCAACCCCGCCACAATAGTTGACGATTTCTCCGCCAAACATTGGTGGAGAAATCCATACCCTGCCTCTTGCGCCCGCCGGACTGCAAGCCGTTAGCTAAGACTGGCAAGGAGGGGAAGCATCCCGCAGCTCGAAGAGAAGGAAGCATCCCGCAGCTCGAAGAGAAGAAAGGTGTGCGAGCGAGTTCTGCACGAGCCTCCATCTGAGTGGGCGTCCACCCCGTGAACGCGCTCGGACGCCCCGCCGATCCGATCGGGACCCGGCCAACCTTGGACCGGGGGGACATCCGGAGGGGACATGGCAGAAGCGATCACCTCGCAGGTGAAGCTCGACGCGCACAGCATCGAGCCGATCCCAGAGCAGGACAAGGACTCGACCGGTCTGCAGCAGATGTGGATCTGGGCTGGGGCGAACATCGCGCCGATCAACTGGATCCTGGGGGCCCTCGGCATCGTGCTCGGCCTCGGCCTGGTCGAGACCGTGCTGATCGTGGTCCTCGGCAACCTCATCGGCTGCGCGATCTTCGCGGCGATGACGGTGATGGGCCACAAGACCGGCGTGAACCAGATGGTCCTGTCCCGCTCGGCGTTCGGCCGGCGGGGCGGCTACCTGTCGTCGTGGATGCAGTTCCTCATGACGATGGGCTGGATCGGGGTCAACACCTACTTCCCGGTCCTCCTCGCCGTGGCGATCCTCGGCCACTTCGGGGTCAAGGACACCTTTGCGGTCAAGTTCATCGTCGTGACCGTCATCATGGTCATCCAGGTCGGGATCGGGGTGTACGGCTTCTACCTGATCCGGACCTTCGAGAAGTACACCGTCCCGGTGACAGCGGCGATCATGCTGCTCATGAGCGTCCTGGCCTGGTCCCGGCCGGGGGTCGTCAACTGGAGCCTGACGACCAAGCTGACCGGGGGGGCGCACTTCTCGGCCATCACGGGACTCATCACGGCCATCGGCGTTGGCTGGGGGATCTCCTGGGTGACCTGGGCGTCCGACTACTCGCGCTTCGTGCCCAGGCGGATCCCCTCGAGATCGGTGTTCTGGTACAGCTACATCGGGATGTTCATCCCCACGGTGTGGCTGGCGGTCCTGGGCGCCACCATCGCCAGCGTCAGCCAGTCCACCGACCCGTCGAAGCTCGTGACGTCGGTGTTCGGGGGCGTCGTGGCCGTGCTGGTCATGCTGATGGTGCTGCACGGGCCGGTGGCCACGAACATCCTCAACGTCTACTCCTCGGCCCTGGCCGCGGTCAGTGCCGGCATCCGCGCCTCGCGGTTCGCGCTGGGGCTCCTGGCCGGGGTCGTCGGCTACGCGGTGACCCTCTACTTCCTGCGCGCACCCTCGTTCGCCCAGAGCTTCGACAACTGGATGGTCGGGCTGGTCCTGTGGATGTCGCCGTGGGCAGGGGTGGTCCTGGCCGACTTCTACCTGCTCAGGAAGCAGCGAATCGACGTGGACCAGCTCTACGCGGAGCCCGGCCGGAGCGCCTACGGGGACGTGAACTGGGTCGGGATCGGGGCCTTCATCCTCGGGCTGCTCGCCGGCTGGCTGTTCGAGTTCGGCCTGGTGACGCCGCTCCAAGGCTTCATCTCGAAGAACGTCCTCTCCGGCGCCGACCTGTCCTGGCTGGTCGGCATGGCGGTCGGCGGCGCCGTCTACCTGGTCGGGATGCGGGGCCGGGTGGTGGCCCCTGTACAGGAGATGGCGGCGCCCCCGACGGTGGCCGGCTCGTAGGCGGCGACCGGCTCACCGGGGCATGATCCGCGCGGCGGTGCTCACCGCCCCGGGCAGGCTCGAGACTACGAGCTTCCCGGAGTCGGGAGCCGCTGGAGGAGCTCGATGCCGATGGGCGTTGGCCGGTAGTGGTTGATCTCGTTGCGGTCCTGCGGGCACGCGGACGCCACGACGACGCAGTCGAGCGCGGCGCGCAGGACGACACCGTCCCCGGCCTTGGTGGGCGCCGAGCTCCAGGTGAAGGAGCCGTCCGGCTCGACCCGCACGGCCATGAACAAGTTGATCGGCTGGGGCACCTCGATCCGGTCGTGGCCGAGCCCGGCCATCACCCGCTGGAGGTTCTCCTGGCAGGACGGATGCCACCCGTCCACGCCGAGGAGCCGGTACCGGACAGGATCGCAGGCCGCGCACAGCATGTCGTGCACCCCGGGGGAGTCGTCCTCCTCGAACCAGAGGACCGGGCGGCGCCGGTTCGTGACGAACGCCTCGCCCACCCGCGGGAACAGCCGGTTCACCGAGACCCTGGTGTGCTCGGCGCTGGCGTACTCCCCGACGTCGTCGGCGGCGAACGCGAACAGGTCCACGACCTGTCCGCCCTCGACGTCGACCACGCGGAACCGCCCGCCGGAGGCCACGTGGACCACCCGGGCCTCGCCGGCCGGTACCAGGACGAACTCGTTCCTCATGGGCTCCCCGGCCAGCGGCGGCGTCACGGCAGCATAGTCCACAGCGCGTCCACGTTCGGCAAGGAGGTCACAGGATGGAACTGGCTGACGGCGACGGCGGCCGGGCGAGCTTCCCGTTCGCCGGGATCCCCTCGTTCCTCGGGTCGGCCGTCTGCACCGACCTGGACAGCCTCGACGCCGACATCGCGGTCCTTGGCGTACCGACCGACGAAGGCTCGCCCTTCATGCCGGGGTCCCGGTTCGGTGCCCGCTCGATCCGGGAGCACTCGCTCCGGTTCGTCACCGACGGCCGCGGCTACTACGACCCCCAGGCCCGCCGGCGGTTCCTCGAGCGGGAGATGGCGGAGCAGCGGATCGTGGACGTGGGCGACGCTGACGTGCTCCCCACCAACGTGGTGGACACCTTCGCCAACATCACCGGGCTCACCCGCAAGGTGATCGAGCGCGGGGCCATGCCTGTGGCCCTGGGCGGTGACCACGCGATCACGTTCCCGGTGGTCCGGGCGTTCGAGGGAAAGGAGCCCTTCCACGTCGTCCACTTCGACGCGCACATCGACTACATGCCGTTCATCCACGGGCTGGAGTTCACCAACCAGCACGCGTTCCGGCACATCCGCCTGATGCCGAACGTGCGGTCCATCAACCAGGTAGGGATCCGGAGCATCCGCAACACGGAGACGATGCACGAGGACTCGCTCCACGACGGCAACCGGGTCGTGACCATGGAGGAGTTCCGGGATCGCCCCGTCGACTCGGTGCTGGACGGGATCCCCCAGGGGGCTCGGTGCTATGTCAGCGTCGACATCGACGTCCTCGACATGTCCCTCATCCCGGGCTGCGTCTCGGCGGAGCCGAATGGCATGAGCTACGCCGAGCTGCGGGACGCCATGTTCGCCGTGGCCGAGCGGACCGAGGTGATCGGCCTCGACCTCGTCGAGGTCAACCCCTTGCTCGACGTCCGCACGGGACTGACCTCGTACCTGGCCGCCCACGTCGTTGTGGAGTCCCTCGGCCGGATCTGCGACCAGCCCCGGTGGCGGGACGCCCGGGCCGAACGGCGTGCCGCGGCCAGGGCCGTCGGCGGCGCGTGAGGAGGCGAGATGGCGGACCCCCTCAGAGTCGACGTCCACATGCACCTGTATCCGTCCGCGGAGTCGGGAGACTGGTGGAAGGCCGGCTACGAGATCTGGGAGTACGGAGAGAAGCAGGGGGTCACGTTCAGCCGTTCCAGCGGGACGGTCGGCGACGCGCTCGTGGCCATGGATGAGGCCGGGTTCAGCCACGGCATCGCCGTGAACCTGTTGAGTGTGGACCTCTTCCGGGAAGAGGCGGTGGCGATGCTGCCGGAGGACCTCCAAGGCGAGGACCGGGCCGCGGCCGTGGCCGAGATCGAAACGACCATGGCCGAGCGGTTCCGCGCCGCCAACCGGTGGCTGGTCGACGCCCTTGCCCCGGTTCCCCAGCTCACCCCGTACGTCGGGGTGGACCCCTGGGCCTTGTCACCCGACGAGAACGTCGAGCATCTGCGAGACATGGCGAACCGGGGGGCCCACGGCATCAAGCTGCACCCGGTGGCGCAGCGGTTCGAGCCGAACGACCCGCGCATGCGCCCTGTCTACGACGTCTGCGAGGAGCTGGGCCT
This sequence comes from Actinomycetes bacterium, assembly GCA_036000965.1. Classification (NCBI taxonomy): domain Bacteria; kingdom Bacillati; phylum Actinomycetota; class Actinomycetes; species Actinomycetes bacterium. The sequence goes on along the minus strand of DASYUT010000265.1, from coordinate 85,210 downwards.
GGTGGTGCTGTCCCACACCGGGTCCGCCAAGGGCGGGGAACCGTTCGCCGAGCCCCAGGCGTTCGCCAGCGTGCTCGAACATCACCCCCGCCTCACCGTGGTCCTGGCCCATCTCGGCGGGGGGAGCTGGCGCCAGACGCTCGGCCTGGCCCGGGCATTCCCGAAGGTGGCATTCGACCTCTGCGAGATCGTCGAGTGGACCGGAGCGCCGAAGGCTCCGACGGACGAGGACCTGGCCCACATGATCAAGGAGATCGGCACCGAGCGGGTCATGTTCGGCACCGACTTCCCTTGGTACGACTTGGATCGGACGGTCGGGCTGGTCATGGAACTGCCGCTGCTCTCGACAGGCGAGAAGGAGCGGATCCTGGGAGCGAACGCCGCCGGCCTGCTCGACCTGCCGGTCTGAGGCTCGCGAGCCAACCGGGTAGGCTCCGTCGGGCCACCACCCCGACGGGCCACCACCCCGTCGGGCCACCACCCCGTCGGGCCACCACCCCGTCGGGCCACCATCCCGACGGGCCACCATCCCGACGGGCCACCACCCCGACGCACGGCGTCACCAAGGAGGCCGCTGATGGCGGGCGAAACGGGAGCAGTCGACCGCATGCTGGCAGTCGCCATCGAGGAAGCCAGGATCGGGCTGAGCGAGGGCGGCGTGCCGGTGGGCGGCGCCCTGTTCGCAGCGGACGGTCGGCTCCTGGGGCGGGGGCGCAACCGGAGAGTGCAGGAAGACGACCCCTCGATCCACGGTGAGACCGACGCCTTCCGGAAGGCTGGCCGGCAGCAGAGCTATCGCGGCACCACCATGGTGACAACCCTGGCCCCCTGCTGGTACTGCAGCGGCCTGATCCGGCAGTTCCGCATCCCCCGGGTCGTCGTCGGAGAGGACCGCCACTTCCGCGGCGGGGTCGATTGGCTCCGGGCGTCAGGCGTCGAGATCACCGTGGTCGACTCGCCTGAATGCGGGGATCTCATGGAACGGTTCATCCACGAGCATCCCGAGATCTGGAACGAGGACATCGGCGAGGGCTAGCCTCGAGCCCGCCCGCGGAGCTCGACGGCCAGCGGGCGACCGATGAGCGGCTGGGCCGGCTAGGCAGGAGGGCCCGCCCGACGTCCCGCTTCGACGACAATGCCGCCTGCCGGCCTCGTCACCACTGGGAGCCAGAGGAGGAACTGGACATGCAGATTGGCATCGGCCTCCCGAACACCGTCCTCGACGTCCCTGGAGAGCTGCTGCTCACCTGGGCCAGGCGCGCTCAGGACCGCGGGTTCTCCACGCTCGCGACGATCGACCGGGTCGCCTATCCCAGCTACGACTCGCTCACGGCCCTGGCCGCGGCGGCGGCGGTGAGCGACCGGATCGGCCTGCTGACCAACATCCTCCTCGAACCCGCCTACAGCCCGGTGCTGCTGGCCAAGGTGACGGCGAGCGTCGACCAGATCTCAGGCGGCCGCTTCACCCTCGGGCTGGGGGTGGGAGCGCGGGCCGACGACTTCCAGCTGACCGGCCGGTCGTTCTCCGACCGCGGCAAGCGGTTCGATGCCGACCTGGAACTGCTCCACCGGGCCTGGGCGGGCGAGCCGGTCCCCGGGAGCCAGTTCCCGGTCGCCCCGCCGACCACGAGGGGCCGCATCCCGCTGCTGATCGGCGGGCGGCCGGATCTGGCGGCGCCACGAGCGGTCCGGTGGCGCGCGGGCTACACCATCGGGGGGGCCTCGCCGGAGATGGCCGCCGGCGTGATCGGGGCCTTTCGGGCCGCGTGGGAGCAGGCCGGCGGCGACGGGCAGCCGCGGATCGTCGTCCTGTCCTATTTCTCGCTGGGTGAGGAGCACACCGAGGAGTCGGTCCGCAACCTGCGCACCTACTACGGGTTCGCCGGTGAGTGGGCGGAGGGGATCGCCATGGGCGCACCCCGCACACCGGCCGCGGTCCGGGAGCGGGCCGCGGCCTTCGAGGAGCTCGGCGTGGACGAGCTGGTCTTCGACCCCACCGTCGCCGATGTCGACCAGGTGGATCGGCTCGCCGACGTGGTCGGGTCGGACGCCACCGCGGCATCGGCCTGACTCGAGCGGGCGCCTCGATGACCTGGAGCGTCGGTCAAGCATCCCGTTTCGGGGTGATTGCGTGGCCCCGGGCGGCGCGCAAGGTCCAGGGCTGTCTGCAGGGTCCGGCGCTGCGTGCGGCGCCGGCTCCATGAGCGACGCGCCAGGGGGCTGACGGGCTTCCCCTGCATCCTGGAAAGGGGCATCCTATGCGTCGGCAGGGCGAGTCTCCCCAGGCACGAGGAAGATCCCGTTCCGCGAGGACGGCGTCTCAAGGAGAGAGAGGGGCTCTCCCTGGCAGGAAAGCTCCGCAGGAAGCAGGCACGCAGAGCCTGCCCGCGGCCGAGCGACCGAGGAGCGGAGCCGTCGTGCGGCTCCGGGTCCGGAGGTGTGCGATGGAGGAGTTGCAGCGCCGGGTCGACGAGGTTCGGGCCCGCCGGACCGAGCTCGACAACCACCTGATCGACGAGCTGGTCGCCGGCAGGATCTCGCGGCGGGAGTTCATCCGGCGTGGGACGGTGCTCGGGATGTCGATGGGAGTGCTCGGCTTCCTGGCTGCGGCCTGCGGGGGGTCGTCGACGCCTGGGACCACCGGGAGCAGCGCCACCGGGGCCGTCAAGAAGGGCGGCACGATGACCGTCGGGATCATCGCCCCCTCGGCGGCCGTCAACCCCCTCACGGTGGCCGACGAGGGGGGGCTGGCCGTGCTCGGGCAGGCCGGCGAGTACCTCACCTGGTCGGACGAGAAGCTCAACCTGCAGCCCGTCCTCGCGGAGAGCTGGTCGCCCAACGCCGACGGCTCGGTGTGGACCTTCAAGATCCGCCAGGGCGTGACCTTCAACAACGGCCAGCCGCTGAAGGCCGAGGACGTTGCAAAGACCTTCAAGACCCACTCCGACCCCAAGGGGGGCTCGAGCGCGCTCTCGGCGTTCGCCGGGGTGCTGAAGCCGGCCGGGGTCCAGGTGGTCGACGACCAGACGGTGGCCTTCCACCTCGACGCCCCGAACGGGAACTTCCCCTACCTGGTGAGCTCGGACAACTACAACACGATCATCCTGCCGGCCAACTACGACTACGGCGGCAAGTACGAGACCTCGTTCGTCGGGACGGGCCCCTGGAAGATGACGAGCTTCAAGACCGGGTCGGAGGTGGCCTACGCGAAGAACCCCAGCTACTGGCAGGCGGGGTCGCCCATCCTGGACACCGTCACGCTCAAGTTCTACGCCGACGAGCAGCCGCGCGTGCTCGCACTGCAGAGCAAGCAGCTCGACGTGGTGAGCCAGTTCTCCGCCTCCACCGGCCAGCCCCTGTTCAACAACCCCAACGTCAAGGTCCTGGAGCTGCGCTCGGCCGCGCACCGGCAGGTGCACATGCGCACCGACAAGGAGCCCTTCACCGACAAGCGGGTGCGGCAGGCCATCGCCCTGCTGCTGGACCGCCCGGCGCTGGTCCAGGGGTTGCTGAGCGGCAAGGGCGACATGGGCAACGACTCGCCGTTCGCCCCTGTCTTCCCCTCGACCGACACGTCCGTCGCGCAGCGCGCGAAGGACGTCGACAAGGCCAAGCAGCTGCTCGCCGACGCGGGGAAGTCCAGCTTCACGGTGACGCTCGCGACCTGGAACGGCTACGAGATCCCGCTGCTCGCGCAGACGATCAAGCAGGCGGTGCAGCAGGTCGGCGGCACGATCAACCTCAGCGTGACCAACCCGAGCACCTACTACGGGTCGGCGGTGTTCGGGAAGTCGCCCTGGCTCGACTCGACCATGGGGATCACCGACTACGGCCACCGCGGCGTGCCCAACGTGTTCCTCAGCGCCCCGCTCACCTCGAGCGGCCCGTGGAACTCGGCGCACTTCCACAACAAGGACTACGACGCGCTGGTCAAGCAGTACGTGGCCGCGGTCGAGGTGCAGGCGCAGAAGGCCGCTGCGGCAAAGATCGAGCAGCTGCTGCTGGATGAGTCGCCGGTCCTCTTCCCGTACTTCCACTTCCACATGAGCGCGACGCAGACCAACATCGCCGGGGTGGAGCCAACGGCCATGGGCCACATCCGGCTCACCAAGGCAGGGCAACTGGCCTAGGGCCTGTCCGATGGATTCGCCGAGTACCCCGACCATGGCACAGGCGCTCTTGGGGGGCCGTGGGGGGAGCGAGCTCCCCCCACATCGAACGAGGACTACCGGTAGATGAGTTCCCAGCGACAGCCATCAGACAGGAACGAGTGAGGTAAGGCATGGGCCGGTTCGTCCTCCGGCGCGTCGGGCTTGCGGTGCTGACGCTCTGGCTGCTCGCGACCATCGTCTTCGTCGGGATGCAGGTGCTCCCCGGTGACGTCGGCCGCCGCATCCTGGGGCCCTTCGCCGCACCCGAGGCCGTCGCCGCTCTGAACCAGCGGCTGGGGACGGACCGGCCCATCGCGGTGCAGTACTGGGACTGGCTGTCCGGCGCGGTGCGTGGTGACCTGGGCGAGTCGCTCTCTTTCCAGGTCCCCGTGTCCTCGCTGCTCGGGTCGGCGCTGCTCAACTCGCTCAAGCTCGCGCTCGTGGCGTTCGTGCTGGTGGTGCCGCTCGGCATCCTCGGCGGGATCGCGGCCGGGCTCTCCCACGGCCGGGCGGTGGACCGCGTCGTGACGGTGGGCGGCCTGTCCGCCACCGTGGTGCCCGAGTTCGTCTGGAGCATCGTGGTCATCCTGGTGTTCGCCGTGCAGCTGCAGTGGCTCCCGGTCACCGCCCAGGCCCCCAGGGGAAGCGGGCCCGGCACGCAGCTGCGCTACCTCCTCCTGCCCGCGATCCCGTTGGTGTTCGTGCTGTTCGGCTACATCGCCCGGATCACCCGTGCGGGCATGATCGAGGCGCTGGACGCCGACTACACCCGCACCGCGGTGCTCAAGGGGATCTCGCAGCGGACCGTGATCTTCCGCCACGTGCTCCGCAACGCGCTGCTGCCGACGATCGCGGTGGTCGCCACCCAGACCGGCTACCTCATCGGCGGGCTGGTGGTGATCGAGGTCATCTTCAACTACCAGGGGATCGGACAGCTGACCTTCCTGGCCGCCACGAAGAAGGACTTCCCCCTGCTGCAGGGCACGGTGATGGTGATGGGGATCGTGTACCTGCTGACCACGCTGCTCGCCGACATCGGCTACTCGCTGCTCAACCCGCGCATCCGCTACGGGGGCACGGAATGAGCGTCCATAGGGGTGTGGAATGAGCGTCGGCGAACAGGTCTCGGCCGAGCTCGACAGCGTCCGCGGCAGGCAGGGGCGGCGGGCCGTCCGCGGGGAGCGCTGGCGCGTGCTGCGCCGCTCGCCCACCTTCCTGGTGGGGGCGGTGGTCGTCGGGTTCTGGGTCGTGTGCGCGGTCTTCGGCAGCCTGATCGAGACGCACGACCCCTTCGCGGTCAACGTGCTCCACCGGCTCGCCCGGCCGTCGTCGAGCAACTGGTTCGGGACCGACGAGCTCGGCCGGGACGTGTTCTCGCGGGTCATCGCGGGCGCGCGGGGCATCCTCGTCGTCGCCCCGCTCGCGACCGCGATCGGCACGGTCGCCGGGACCGCCATCGGGCTCGTGACGGGCTACTACCGCGGCGCAGTCGACGACATCCTCATGCGCGTGGTCGACGCCGTCCTCGCGCTGCCGGCGGTGGTCGTCGGGCTGCTCGCGCTGGTGGCGCTCGGCCCGTCGAACGTCACGGTGATCGTGGTGATCGGGCTCGTGTTCACCCCGATCATCGCCCGCACCGTGCGGGCCGCGGTGCTCGCCGAACGCGAGCTCGAGTACGTGCAGGCGGCCAAGCTCCGCAACGAGCGCGCGCCCTACGTCATGTTCGTGGAGATCCTGCCCAACGTGACCGCGCCGATCCTGGTGGAGTTCACGGTGCGGCTCGGCTATGCGATCTTTCTGATCGCCACGCTGTCGTTCCTGGGGTTCGGCATCCAGCCGCCCGCGCCGGACTGGGGGGTCACGATCTTCAACGACTACGGGTTCCTCCCGGGCGGCATCTGGTGGCCGACGCTGTTCCCGGCCATCGCCATCGCCAGCCTGGTCGTCGGCGTGAACCTCGTCTCCGACGCGCTCACCCAGGTGTTCGAACGGTGAGCGCCGCTGCGCCGCTCGAGCCCGGTGCCACCGTGCCCGCGGCCGTCCCGGCCCTCGAGGTGTCGGACTTCAGGCTCGCCTACCGCGTGCGGGGCAGGGACCGGGAGGCTGTCCGCGGCGTCAGCTTCGAGGTGGCCCGCGGCGAGTCCTACGGGCTGGTCGGCGAGTCCGGCTGCGGCAAGTCCACGGTCGCCTTCGCCGCCATGCGCTACCTGCCCCGCAACGCGCGGGTGACGTCGGGCGAGATCCGCATCGACGGCGCCGACCTGTTCCGCATGGACGAGGAGGGGCTCAGGCGGCTGCGCTCCCATACCGTCTCGATGGTCTACCAGAACCCCGGGACCGCCCTGAACCCCTCGATCCGGGTTGGCGACCAGGTGGCCGAGTCCTTCCGGGTCCTGGGCACGGCCAAGGACGAGACGCACCAGCGTGCCCGCGCGATGCTCCAGAAGGTCCAGATCTCCGACCCCGTTGGCGTGATGCGCCGCTACCCCCACCAGCTCTCCGGCGGCATGCAGCAGCGGGTGGTCATCGCGATGGCGCTGGCGGCCAACCCCTCGCTGCTGATCCTCGACGAGCCCACCACCGGGCTCGACGCGACGGTGGAGGCGGAGGTGCTCGACCTGGTGGCGGCGCTGCGGCGCGAGTACCAGACGAGCGTGCTGTTCATCAGCCACAACCTCGGCGTGATCGCGCGCATGTGCGACCGCATCGGGGTCCTGTACGCCGGACGGCTGGTGGAGGAGGGTGCGACCAGCACGCTGCTCGGCGACCCGCGCCACCCCTACACCGTGGGCCTGCTGCGAGCCGTCCCCAAGTGGGGCGACAGCAAGGACCGGGGCGTGCTCGACACCATCCCCGGGTTCCCCCCGCCCATCGGGGCGGTGATCCCGGGGTGTGTGTTCGCCGACCGCTGCGGGCTGGCCGAGGAGCGCTGCCGCCAGGAGGAGCCGGCCCTCTACGAGACGGGCGCCGGCCACCAGAGCCGCTGCTTCTTCCACGAGCGAGCCCAGGAGCTCCCGGTCTCGGTCGAGCGGGAGGTGCCCGCCGGCGCGCGGGGCCCTGGCGGCGATGGTCCGCCCTCGGCGGCGCGGGAGGCCCCCGCCGGCGCGCGGGGCCCGGGCGGGGACGGTCGGCCGGACGCCGGGGCACCGGCTGCGGCAGGGCCGGTCGTGCGGCTGGACCACCTGTCCAAGACGTTCCACCAGGAGGGGCGCGAGGTGCAGGCGCTCACCGACATCTCGCTCGCGATCCGGCGCGGGGAGGTGCTCGGCCTCGTGGGCGAGTCGGGCAGCGGCAAGACCACCCTGGCACGGTCGCTGCTCGGGCTCACCGGACCCGACAAGGGCTCGGTCGTCGAGCTGGACGACGCGCCGCTGGATCCCAGGATCGTGCACCGCTCGCCGGAGCAGGTGCGCGAGATCCAGATCGTGTTCCAGAACCCCGACTCCTCGCTCAACCGCCGGCACTCGGTGCACCGGATCATCGGCCGGGCGCTGGCCAAGCTCCTGGGGCTGCGCGGCGACGAGCGCGAGCGGCGCATCATGGAGCTGACGCGCTCGGTCCGGCTCGACCGGCCCGCGCTCGACGCCAAGCCGGCACAGCTCTCGGGGGGCCTCAAGCAGCGTGTGGCCATCGCCCGTGCGTTCGCCGGGGAGCCCCGTGTGGTGGTGTGCGACGAGCCCACCTCCGCGCTCGACGTCTCGGTGCAGGCCGCGATCCTCAACCTGCTGGTGGACCTGCAGCGCGACGAGGGCGTCACCTACCTGTTCATCTCCCACGACCTGGGCGTGGTGCGCTTCGTCGCCGACCGGATCGCGGTGCTGTACCTCGGGCGCCTGATGGAGGTGGGCCCGGCCGACGTCGTGTTCCGGGGGCCCCACCACCCCTACACCGAGGCGCTCTTGTCGGCGGCGCCGATCCTGGCCACCGGCCACGGCCAGGAGCAGGGCCGCGGCGGGACTCGCGAGCGCATCCGGCTCTCCGGCGAGATCCCGAGCGCCGCCTCCCCGCCCTCGGGCTGCGTGTTCCACACGCGCTGCCCCCGCAAGCTGGGCCCGATCTGCGAGCAGAGCGAGCCCCTGCTGGCCGAGGTCGAGCCCGGCCACCTCATACGCTGCCACATCCCCATCGAGGAGCTGCGGCGCCTGCAGCTGGGCGCGACAGGGAGCGTGACGGCCGAGCCCGGGCCGTGACGACGGTCCTCGCCGTCGTGCTGCCCGAGACCGGCGCCAGGCTCGAAGTGACCGAGGTCGAGCTCGCCCCGCCCGGGCCGGGCGAGGTGCTCGTGCGGCTCCACGCCAGCGGCGTGTGCCACTCCGACCTCAACGCCATCGACGGCACCGCGCCCACACGCTGCCCTGTCGTGCTGGGGCATGAGGGCGCCGGGGTGGTGGAGCAGGCGGGGCCGGGCGTGGCGCTCCGTCCCGGCCAGCCGGTGGCGCTCTCCTGGATCCCGTGGTGCGGGCGCTGCGAGGAGTGCCTGCGGGGCCTCGCCCACCTGTGCCGCACGGCCTGGGGGGCCATGGGCCACGGCGGCCTGCTCGACGGCACGCCGCGCCTGTCGCGCCAGGGCGAGCCCGTCTACCACTACTCGCTGCTGTCGACTTTCGCCGAGCGCGCGGTAGTGGCCGAGCGCTCGTGCGTGCCGGTCGACGCGGACGTACCGCTGGAGGTGGCGGCGCTCGTCGGGTGCGCGGTCGCGACCGGCGTCGGGGCGGTCTGGAACACCGCGGGCGTGCGCCCGGGCGAGCGCGTCGCCGTGCTCGGCTGCGGCGGAGTGGGGCTGTCCGCCATCCTCGGCGCGGTCGCGGCCGGCGCCGCACCGGTGCTGGCCGTCGACGTCTCGCCCGAGAAGCTCGAGGCGGCCCTGGCGCTGGGCGCGACCGACGCCGTGCGCTGGGCCGGCGACCCTGAGGCGACCGCCGAGGCGGTGCGCGCGGCGAGCGGCGGCGGGGTGGACTACGCGGTCGAGGCCAGCGGCCGGCCCGAGGTGGCCGAGGCGGCGTTCCTGTCGACGCGCGCGCGCGGCGCCGCGGTCCTGGTGGGGATCCCGCGCGCCGACGCCGAGCTGCGCCTGCCCGCGCTCTCGGTCCCCCGGATGGAACGCCGGGTGCTCGGCAGCGCGTACGGCTCGACGCAGCCGGCGCGGGACTTCCCCACGATCCTCGGGCTGTACCGCTCGGGGCGCCTCCCGCTCGACCGCCTGATCTCACACCGCTTGCCGCTCGAGGAGGTCGAGGCAGCGTTCGCGCTGCTACGCTCGGGCGGGGCGCGCCGGGTCCTGCTCGAGCCCCGGCGGCGGCAGCGACGCCGGCGGCGGCGGCCGGCCGGCGGCGCAGGCACTCCGGTGAAGGAGGCATGACCCCGGTGAAGGAGGCGTGATGGGCACCGACCCCGTGGACGGGCGCATCGGCGAGGGCTGGGCCGGCGAGGACCCCAACGGCAGCCACGTCAACGTCGTCGCGGCCCGTCGCGGCTCGGCCACGGGCGCCGCGGTGGCGGCCGCGCTCGCTTCGCCGCGCCCCGGGCACCTGCCGTTCATCGCCTGCCTCGAGCGTGGGGCGATGGTGCGCCCCACCACCGTGGTCGTGAACAAGGCGCCGCTCGAGGACCAGGCCCAGTCCCGGCTCGTCTGGGGCGCGGCCCAGCTCGGAATCGCCCAGGGCGTGCTCGACGCGGTCGCCGAGGGGATGGTCGACCCTGGTGACGCGGCCGAGCTGCTGCTGCTCGTCGCGGTCTGGATCGACCCCGCCGCCCACGACGAGACCGCGGTCCGCAAGGCCAGCCGCAGCGCCACCTTCCGCGCGCTCGCCGACGCGCTGCGGCCTCCCTCTGCAGAGGAGGTCACCGCGCTGGCGGCGCGCCGCGAGGCCGCGAGCACGCCCTTCTACGGGGGCGACTGAGGGTGGGGGTGACTGAGGGTGCGCATCGCGGCCGTCGAGACCCGCCGCTACCGCGCGCGGCTCGAGCCGGCGTTCCGGGCCGCCTGGGACCCGGCGCCCCGCGCGGCGCTCGACGCCACCATCGTGGTGGTGCGCGCCGACGACGGGCTCGCCGGCTACGCGAGCGGCGGCCACCTGCCCGACGCCCGCCAGCTCGAGGCGCTGCTGGTCGGCGTGGACCCGCGGCGGACCGAGCGCGTCCTCGAGCTGTGCGAGACCGTGGACTTCCACGGCGGTCGCCCGTGGACCGTTGAGGTGGCCGTCTGGGACCTGGTCGGGCGGGCGCTCGGCCTGCCGCTGTGGCAGCTGCTCGGGGGGCGCTCGGAGCGGCTGGTGGCCTATGCGTCCACCGGCGAGCTGGTGGAGCCCGAGGAGCGGGTGCGTCGGGTCAAGGAGCTGCAGCAGCGAGGCATCCGCGCGGTGAAGCTGCGCTTCCACCACGACTGGCGGCGCGACCTCGAGGTGGTGGAGGCGGTGCGCGACGCGCTCGGCTCCCAGGTGGAGCTGATGGTCGACGCCAACCAGGGATGGCGCATGGCCGGCGACGTCACGCCCCGGTGGGACGTGCCGACGGCCGCGCAGTGCGCGGCCCAGCTCGAGCGGCTGGGCGTCTACTGGCTCGAGGAGCCGCTGCGGACCGACGACGTCGACGGCTACAGGGCGCTGCGACACCGCACGTCGATGCGGCTCGCGGCCGGCGAGATGGTCCGGCACCTCCACGAGGCGCGCGACCTCGTGCTGCGCGGCGGGGTCGACGTCGTCCAGCCCGACGCCGTGCTCGCCGGCGGGATCGCCGGGTGCCGGCGGATCGCCGCCCTGGCGAGCCTGTGCGGCAGGATGTTCTCGCCGCACACCTGGAGCAACGGTCTCGGGCTGGTGGCCAACCTCCACCTTGCGCTCGCGGTCTCGACCTGCCCGTACGTCGAGGTGCCGCTCGACCCACCGCTGTGGTCCGCGGAGCGCCGCGACTGGCTGCTGCCCGAGCCGGTCGAGGTCGCCGCCGACGGCACGATCGCGCCCCCGCCCGGTGCCGGCCTCGGCGTCACCCCCGACCTCGAGGCCCTCGAGCCCTACCGGGTCGGCTGAGGTCCGGTGGTGGCGCACGAGACCCGCACGGTGCGGGCAGCGGTGCTGCACGAGGCCCGGAGGCCCCTCGTGGTCGAGGAGGTCCGGCTGGAACCGCCGCGCGCCGGCGAGGTGCTCGTGCGCGTCGCGGCGGCCGGGGTCTGCCACTCCGACCTGCACCTCGCCGAGGGGCACCTCGGGGATGGGCGCTGGCCGACCGTGCTCGGCCACGAGGGCTCGGGCGTGGTCGAGGAGGTGGGCGCGGGAGTCGGTCATGTGGCGCCCGGTGACCCGGTGGCGTTCTGCTTCGTGCCGAGCTGCGGCACCTGCCCTGAGTGCCTGGCGGGACGGCGCAACTTGTGCCGGACGGCGGCCGGCCGGTCCTGGGCGGGGACCCTGCTCGACGGGACCTCGCGCCTGTCGCTCCTTGACGGCCGGCCACTCAAGCACTTCAACTTCGTCTCGTGCTTCGCCGAGCGCAGCGTGGTCCCGGCTGGTTCGGCCGTCCCGATCCCGCCGGTCCTGCCGCTGTGGCAGGCGGCCGTGATCGGCTGCGGTGTGGTGACCGGCGTCGGCGCGGTGCGTCACGCCGCGCGCGTGGAGCCCGGCGAGAGCGTGGCGGTGGTGGGCTGCGGGGGCGTCGGCCTGCAGGTCGTCGCGGGCGCGCGCCTGGCCCGGGCCGACCCCATTGTCGCCGTCGACCGCGACCCCGCCAAGCTCGAGCGTGCGCTGGCGGCCGGGGCGACGCACGTGCTGGACTCGGTGCGCGACGACCCGGTCGCGGCGACGCTCGGGCTCACGAGCGTCGGCGTCGACCACGCGTTCGAGGTGGTCGGGCAGCCCGAAACGGTCCGGCTGGCCTGGGACCTGCTCCGACCTGGCGCCACCGCGGTGGTGGTGGGGATCGTGCCCAAGGGGGTGGAGGTGGCGGTCCCGGGGATCGAGCTGCTCGCCGAGAAGGGCCTCAAGGGCTCCTACTACGGGTCCGGGGATCCGGCCGCGGACGTCGCCGAGCTCGCGCGCCTGGCGGCCGACGGGCTGCTCGACCTCGCCACGGGGGTCTCCGACCTCACCGACCTCGACGGCCTCGAGGCGGCGTTCGACCGCCTCCGCCGGGGCGACGGGGCGGCGCGCACGGTCGCGATCCTCGATCCGGTGCTCGCCGGCGCGGTGCCCGCGTCGTGACCTGGTCTCGTCCCCGGTCGGGAACCGCGGCGGGTCGGGTGCGACGGCTGGTCGGGTGCGACGGCCAGTCCGGTGCGGCGGCCAGTCCGGTGCGGCGGCTGGTCGGGTGCGGCGGCTGGTCGGGTGCGGCGGCCAGTCCGGTGCGGCGGCTGGTCGGGTGCGGCGGCTGGTCGGGTGCGGCGGCTGGTCAGGAGCGGCCGCCGGGAGCGGCGGCCGGTCAGGAACGACAGCTGGTCAGGAGCGGCGGCGTGGTCCGGGTCGAGGGGGCGCGCCGGTGGACCCTCGCAGGTGCAGCACGGGTGTCTTGACGACCCGGCGCCGGCGCGGCCTGCCGTTGATGGCGGCGACCACGAGCTGGACCGCCGTGCGGATGATCCCCTCGCGGTCCCAGTCGAAGGTCGTCAGGGGCGGGGACAGCAGGCACGACACCGGGTGGTTGTCGTACCCGGTGATCGACAGGTCGGCGGGGATCCGCAGGGAGAGGTCCCGGGCTGCCGCATACCCGCCGTAGGCGATCGAGTCGGAGAAGCAGAACAGCGCGGTGGGCCGGCTGTTTGCGGAGAGCACCTTCCTGGCCACCTTGGTGGCCTCGGCGAGGGAGTGGGGCGCGGTCCGCACGGCGACGTCGAGACCGAGCCGCCGCGCCTCGGCCAGCACGTAGGTGTCTGCCGGGCGGTCCGGGGTGCTGGGCTGGGTCGAGGTCAGCACCGCGATGCGCCGGTGCCCGAGCTGGTGCAGGTGCTCCAGCGCCAGCGTCACGCCCGCCCGGTTGTCGAACAGCACCTCGCCGGTCGGTCGCGCGCCCTGCAGGGAGTCCCCGATGGCCACCACGGGCAGGGTCTCGGCGAGGTCCGCCCAGAGCGGCGCGGAGGGGTCCAGCGGGGACAGGATGAGACCGTCGACGCTCTGGTCGCGCAGTTGCAGCGCCAGGGCCTGCTCGCGCTCCGGGTCGCCCCCCGCGTCCACGATGAGCGCGTACAGGTCGCGGGCCAGCAGTTCGCGCCCGATGCCGACGCTCACCTGCTGCTGCCACAGGTCCTCCAGCGAGCCCGAGATCACCCCCACCATGCTCGTGCGGCCGCTCGCCAGCGCGCGGGCGATCGGGTGTGCCTCGTAGCCCAGCTCGGTGGCCACCCGCCGGACACGCTCCTCGGTCTCCTTGGAGACGTGGCTTCCGCGCAGGGCGTAGGAGACAGCCGCGGCCGACAACCCGACGGCCTCGGCGACCTGCTGGATCGTGACTCGCTTGCGTGGCCGCGACATGGACACAGGCTACCTGAGACGACCGGTCGCGACCCGGAAGGATTCCTGTCCCGCTGCGGTCCGGTCCGGCCGGAGGCCACCTGTCCCCGCTGCGGCCCGGTCTGGCCGGAGGCCACCTGTCCCCGCTGCGGCGTGGTCCGGCCAGGGGCCCACCTGCCGCGAGCCGCCAGCCGGCCTCCGGCGGCTTGACGCCGCCGTGGTTAAGCGCTTCACTTAATCGATTCACTGAATCGCTTAACCTCACTGCATCGCTCAACCTCGAGGCGGTCGCATGCGCGTCGACGTCCATCAGCACCTCTGGCCCGACGCGCTCGTCGACGCGTTGCGGAGCCGTCGGCACGCGCCGAGGATGGTCGGCTGGACCCTCGTCCTGGACGGCCAGCCAGACTTCGCCGTCGATCCTGCCGACCATGACGTCGCCTGCCGCCAGGCCCAGGCGAGCGAGGACGGGCTCGACCTCGTCCTCGTATCCCTGTCCAGCCCGCTCGGCATCGAATGGCTTCCGCCAGAGGAGGCGCTGCCGCTGCTGGACACCTACCACGACGGCGTGCTCGCGCTGCCCACGCCGTTCCTGTCCTGGGCTTCGGTGTGCCTGAGCGAGATCGACCCCGCCCAGGCCGGCAAGGAACTGGGCCGCGGCTGCGTCGGGCTGCAGCTCCCCGCGACCGCGGTGCTCGACGCGCAGGGGTACGAGCGGTGCGCCTCGCTGCTCGACCTGCTCGAGACCCACGGCCGCCCGCTCTTCGTCCACCCGGGCGCCGCCCCGCTGGCAGCGCGCCGAGCCCCAGCCTGGTGGCCCGCGCTGGTGCCGTACGTGCAGCAGATGCATGCCGCCTGGTTCGCCTTCCGGGCCTTCGGTCGGCCACGCCATCCGCGGCTGCGGGTCTGCTTCGCGATGCTCGCCGGCCTCGCTCCCCTGCATGGCGAGCGCCTGCGGGCGCGCGGCGGCGACCGGGGCACGGTGGACCCGGAGGTCTTCGTCGAGAGCTCCTCCTATGGCACGCGTGCGGTCGATGCCATGGTCCGCGTCCTCGGCGTCGACGCCGTCGTGCTCGGCTCGGACCGGCCGTACGCGCTCCCCAGCGACCCCGGCCTTGGCGCGGCGGCCGCGCACGCCATCCGCACCACGAATCCGACCCGGTTTCTCGACCTCCAAGGAGCCATGGGATGACCTGGGAGACACTGCCCGCCCGAGTCCTCGACAAGCACGAGCTCCGAGCGCTCGTCGACGACCTGGCGGCTCGCCCTGAGCTTTGGAGCGAGCACGTCGCGTTCTCCGACGAGAAGCGCCACTACGTCTCCCTGCACCGTGACGAGCACGTGGACGTGTGGCTGCTCTGCTGGACCTGGACCAGTGATACCGGGTGGCACGACCACGACATCTCCTCGGGGGCGGTCCGCGTCGTGCGAGGCGCCGTCATCGAGTGCAACCCACGGCTCGGCAGCGAGCACGTGGTCACCGTGGTGCCCGAGGGGCAGTCGTTCTGCTTCGGGCCCGACCACATCCACCGGATGAGCGGCGAGCGCGAGGGCGGCGTGACCATCCACGCCTACTCGCCACCGCTCTGGCGGCTCGGGCAGTACGCGTTCGGCGCCGACGGCGTCATGCGCCGCGTCTCGGTCAGCTACGCCGAGGAGCTGCGGCCGCTCGACCCGGCGGCCTGACCGGCGGTCCGCCGGCATCGGCGTGGTCGGGCACGCCTCGGGGAGGCCCGGAGGCGTCCGGCACGCTCGGCGCAGCCTCGAGGGGTCCGGCACGGCTCGGCGGAGGCCCCGAGGCGCAAGAATATCTGGCACGGTGGCGACGTCCCCGTTCCCTGACCCTCGACAGCACGGAGGAAGGATGGCCATCACCCTGCTGCCACCTGGCCGGGAGGCGGGCACCTTCCTCGATGCTCCGGCGCACCACGACCCGTCTACCGTGGCCACCGGCTTCGCGGTGGTCGGAGCGCCCTGCGGAGCACCGTCCGACGCGCACGGGACCAGGTCCGACGCACACGGGGCTGCATCGGATGCACACGTGGCCAGGTCTGACGCACACGGGGCTGCATCGGACGCTCACGGGGCCGGGTCGGACGCACACGTGGCCGGGTCGGACGCTCACGGGGCCGGGTCCGACGCCTGCGACGCCCCAGCGGTGCTCCGACGACGCTCGCAGCGGTTCGCGGGGTTGCTCTCGCACGACGCCGGCGACGTCCTCGACGGCGGCCCCGTGTCGCTCGTGGACTGCGGCGACGTCCCTGCCGACCCGCGTGACCCGGCCCTCCAGCGGGAAGGCACGACCCGGGTGGTCCATGCGCTCGTCGAACGCGACGTCGTGCCGATCGTGCTCGGCGGCGACGGCTCCATCCCACAGTGCGTGCTCCAAGCCTACGAGGGCTCGGGGCCACCCCATGTCGTCCAGATCGAGGCGCATCGGGACGCCCGGGACGCCCGGGACGCCCGGGACGCCGGCACGCTGCTGGTCGACGCCGTCGACGTGCGGATGCACGGCGTGGACTGGCTGCTGGGCCGGCTTCCGGAAGGCGGGCGGTTCCTCGTCACCCTGGACGTGGACGGCCTCGACCCGTCGATCGCGCCAGGGACGAGCCGCCCACGCCAGGGCGGCCTGCTCTTCCACGAGGCAGCCGCCCTGCTGCGCGGCCTCTCGGCGCGCGGCAGGGTCGTCGGCGTCTGCGTCGTCGGCCTCCTCCCCTCGCTGGACGTCGGCCAGACGACGTCCGACACGGTGATCCGGCTACTGCTCCACCTCATGCACGCGGCCAAGCGGAGGGTCCCCATGCCGACGCGGCAGGGCGTCCTGGACGAGGCCGGTCCCAGCACGGCTCCCGTGCTGCTCGACGGCGAGAGCCTTCGGATCGACGACGTGGAACGCATCGCCAGCGGCACGGCCACAGTCGAGGTCCCGCAAGCGGCGTGGCAGCGGATCGCCCGGGGGCGAGCCGTGGTCGAGCAGCTCGTGGACCAGCGCGTGCGGGCGTACGGCACCACGACAGGGGTGGGCTCCCAGAAGGACTACATGATCGAGACGGAGCGGCTGCAGGAGTTCAACCGGCAGCTGCTCTACGCACACGCCACGCGCTCGCCCGGGCCCGTGGCGCCGGCGGAGCTCGTGCGCGCCTGCATGGCGATCCAGGTGAACCTCTTTGCCAGCGGGCGCTCCGGGGTCCGGCCCGCGCTGGTCGAATGGTTGCTGGCCAACCTGCGCGACGACCGCTTGCCAGCAGTCGACCTCGGCAGCTCGGTGGGCGCCTCGGACCTCGTGGCGCTCGCGCAGCTGGCGCTGCCCCTGGTCGGTGGCGGCACGCTGCTCGCGGGCGACGGGCGCGGGCCGGAGCAGCCGCCGGCCGCGCCCGCTTCCCCCGCACCGAAGGAGGCGCTGGCCCTCGTCAACAACAACAGCCTCACCCTCGGTCGCGGCGCGCTCGTCCTGGCAGAGGCGCGCAGGCTCCTCATCGCCATGGACATCGCCGCGGCGCTGGCGCTGGAGGGCTTCCGCGGCAACCCGCAGGCATGGAGCGCCGTCGTCGACCAGGCCCACCCCCAGCCCGGCCACCGGTGGGCGGGGGAACGGCTCCGCCGGCTGCTTGCGGGCAGTCGCCTGTGGCGACCCGGCGAACCGCGGTTCCTCCAGGACCCGCTCAGCTTCCGCTGCGTCCCCCAGGTGAGCGGCGCGGGCCGGGAGACCCTCGCCTGGACCTGGCAGACCTGGGAGCGGGAGCTCAACGCGACGGTCGACAACCCCCTGGTCGACTTGGCAACCGGCGAGCTGGTGTCTCACGGCAACCCGGAGACGACGCTGCTCGCCATCACCATGGACGCGCTCAGGCTGGCGCTGGCCAAGGCGCTTCGGGCGAGCGCGGAACGAACCCACAAGCTGCACTGGTCGAGCTTCAGCGGCCTTCCCATGGGACTGGCCGCCGAGGCGGGCGCCTCGGGCGGAGCCCAGTTCCTCAACCTCAGCTACATCGTCGCCGCCCACGTCGCAACCTCGTCGATCGCGGCGATGCCGGTCACCCCCCACTACCACGGGCAGCTCGCGGAAGGGGTGGAGGATGTCGCCGGTCTCGCGCCCCATGCGCTGGCCGAGGCGGAGCGGCTGCTCCAGAGTGCATGGGTGGTCGTCGGGATCGAGGCGTTGGTGGCATCCTGGGCGGTGGCACGCCGCGGCCTGACCCCCGCCGACCTCGGAACGGCGCTCCGCCCCGCCCATCAGATGCTCCTCCCCCTCGTCCCGGCCGGGCAGGAGGGTGAGCAGCAGATCGATGTCGGCCCGGCTGTCGAGGCCCTGCAGTCGCTCGCTCGAACCTGGGCGGAGTGATGCTCTTGCTGGGTGCTTGCTCTCCCGTCATGCTTTGGCCTCAGCGGCTCGGCCTCGGTGGAAGGCCGCTGTCTGGCCTGCGGAAGAGGAGGGGGATGACAGGTCCTGACGAGGCTCCCTCCCAACTTGGATCCGGCCAGCTTGGATCCGGCCAGCTTGGATCCGGCCAGCCTGGATCCGGCCAGCCTGGATCCGGCCAGCCTGCATCCGGCCAGGGTGGGGGCGCCTGGGCGCTGGACACCCTCGGGCGGGCCAGGCGGCCGGGCGCGGACCAGCCCGGCGTCGACGGGCGGGCCCCAGCCGCGTCACCTGGCCAGGCGGCCGTCCGCCTCGCCGGGGTGGTCAAGCGGTTCGGCGACGTCGAGGCCGTGGCCGGGGTCGATCTGGAGGTCCGCGCTGGCGAGTTCTTCTCGCTGCTCGGCCCCTCCGGCTCCGGCAAGACCACCTGCCTGCGGCTGATCGCCGGCTTCGAGACGCCGACTGCGGGCCGGGTCCTGCTCCACGGTGAGGACGTCACCGACCGCCCGCCCTACGAGCGCGACGTCAATACCGTGTTCCAGGACTACGCCCTCTTCCCGCACATGAGCGTCGCCGGCAACGTGGCCTACGGGCTGCTGGTGAAGAAGGTGGCCAAGGCGGAGCGCACCGCGCGCGTGGCCGACGCACTGCGTCTGGTCCGGCTGGAGGGCTTCGGCGGCCGGCGGCCTTCCCAGCTGTCCGGCGGGCAGCGCCAGCGCGTGGCGCTGGCCAGGGCGCTGGTCAACCGGCCGAGTGTGCTGCTGCTCGACGAGCCCCTCGGCGCCCTGGACCGCAAGCTGCGCGAGGAGATGCAGCGCGAGCTGAAGGCGATCCAGCACGAGGTGGGGATCACGTTCGTGTTCGTCACCCACGACCAGGACGAGGCTCTCACGATGAGCGACCGCATCGCCGTCTTCAGCCAAGGCCGGATCGAGCAGATCGCCACGCCGGCCGAGCTGTACGAGCGACCGGGCAGCGCGTTCGTGGCCGGCTTTGTGGGCACGTCGAACCTCCTCGGGGGCGAGGCCGCGCGGGCGGTCACCGGCCGGGACGGCACCTTCACCGTCCGGCCCGAGAAGATCCGGATCACCGAGCTGGACGGGACGCCAGGCGCCGGCGAGAGCACCGCCACCGGAGTCGTCGCCGACGTCGCCTACCTCGGCTCGCAGACGCGCTTCGTGGTGCGCCTGGACGTGGGCGGCGAGCTGGTCGTGACCCAGCAGAACCTCGCCACCTCGTCGATGGAGGTGCTGGCCGCCAAGGGGCGGCCGGTCCGGCTGGTGTGGGACCGGCAGCACAACCTGCTGCTGCCGGAGTGACGGCCGCGACAGAAAGGTGGGGACCGTGGTACGTCGACGGACAGCCATCCTCGTCATCGGACTGCTCCTGCTGCTTGCCGCCTGCGGGGGCGATGGCGGCGGCAGCGGGGGCGGGGGTGGAGGGGACACCGGGGCGTCCAAGCCCACGGCCCTCGCCCAGCTCGGCCAGGGTGAGGGCCGGGTCGACCTGGTCGCGTGGGCCGGCTACGTGGAGGACGGCTCGACCGACCCGAAGGTGGACTGGGTGACGCCCTTCGAGAAGAAGACCGGCTGCAACGTCAACGTCACCGTTGGCAACACCTCCGACGAGATGGTCACGCTGATGAAGAGCGGCAAGTACGACGGCGTCTCCGCCTCCGGCGACGCGACCCTGCGGCTGATCGCCACGGGTGAGGTGAGCCCTGTCAACGTCGACCTTGTCCCCAGCTACAAGGAGGTGTTCGACGGGCTCAAGGACAAGCCGCACAACACCGTGGACGGCGTCAACTACGGCATCCCCCACGGCCGCGGCGCGAATCTGCTCATGTGGCGCTCGGACGTGGTCAAGCAGGCGCCGGACAGCTGGGGCGTGGTGTTCGACCCGAACTCCCCCTACAAGGGCAAGGTCACGGCCTACGACAGTCCGATCTACATCGCCGACGCCGCGCTGTACCTGAAGGCGACCAAGCCCGAGCTCGGCATCACCAACCCGTACGAGCTGGACGACCGGCAGCTCCAAGCCTCCGTCGACCTGCTCAAGGGGCAGCGGTCCGTCATCGGCGAGTACTGGTCGGACTACACCAAGGAGGTCGCCGCGTTCACCAACCGCAACTCGGTGGTCGGCACGACCTGGCAGGTGATCGCCAACCTGCTGGAGGCCGAGAAGGTGCCGGTCGGGGTCACCCTGCCCAAGGAGGGCGCCACGGGCTGGTCCGACACCTGGATGATCTCGTCCAAGGCCAAGCACCCCAACTGCATGTACCTGTGGATGGACTGGATCGTGTCCCCCAAGGCCAACGCACAGGTTGCCGAGTTCTTCGGCGAGGCGCCGGCCAACCGGTTGTCGTGCCAGGAGACGGCCGACAAGAACCACTGCAAGACGTTTCACGCCGACGACGAGGCCTACTTCAGCCGCGTGGCGTACTGGACCACGCCGGTGAAGAAGTGTGGCGACGACCGCGGCAGCGTGTGCAAGGACTACTCCGAGTGGGTCCGGGCATGGACGGAGATCAAGGGCTGACAGCCCCCTCCGGGCTGCCGGCGCCTGGGGCGCGGTGGTGACCACGGCCACCACCGCGCCTGCCGGGCGTGCCTCACCGGGGCTCGTGCGGCGCGTGGCGAGGCTGCTCCGCGGCCGCCGCCGGCTCCAGCTCGGTCTGCTGCTCGCCGGCCCGGTCGGCTGGCTGGTGATCGCCTACTTCGGCGCGCTCGCGGTCCTGCTGGCAGCCGCGTTCTGGCGGCTGGGCGACTTCGGCAACCTCGTCAAGGAGTTCGGCCTCGGCAACTTCCGGCAGCTCGTCCAGGAGCCGGTCTACCGGTCGATCACGCTGCGGACGGCCGCGATCGCCGCCGCAGTGACGCTGACCACCGCCGTGCTGGCGTTCCCGGTCGCCTTCACCATGGCCAAGGTGGCCACGCCGCGCGCGCGCCGGCTGCTGGTGGTCGCCGTGCTCATGCCCCTGTGGGCCAGCTATCTGGTCAAGGTGTACGCCTGGCGGATCATGCTGTCCGAGGACGGCGTGGTGAACTGGGTGCTGGAGCCGCTGGGGCTCCGGGGCCCGGGCTTCGGCAACGTCGCCACCTGGCTGGTGTTCAGCTACCTGTGGCTGCCGTACATGATCCTGCCGATCTACGCCGGCCTGGAGAGGATCCCGGACTCCCTGCTGGAGGCGTCGGGCGACCTCGGCGCTCCGACGACGACCACCTTCCGGCGGGTGATCCTGCCACTGGCGCTCCCCGCTGTGGCGGCCGGGTCGATCTTCACGTTCTCGCTGACGCTGGGCGACTACATCACGCCCCAGCTCGTCTCCAGCACCCAGTTCATCGGCAACGTCGTGTATGCCAACGTGGGCGTGGCGGGCAACCTGCCGCTCGCGGCGGCCTTCGCGACCGTGCCCATCCTCATCATGATCGTCTACCTGCTGATCGCCCGCAGGCTGGGAGCGTTCGAGAGCCTGTGATGATCCAGTCGCGCCTGGCCAGGGTCGCCCTGCGGGCCGGCAGCGCGTTCACGCTCGCCTTCCTGTACGCGCCGATCGTCGTGCTCACCGTGTACGCGTTCAACCGCTCGCGGGTGCAGCGCTGGCCGATCGACGGACTCTCCCTGGAGTGGTTCGGCCGGGCGCTGACCAACGCGGGCGCCCGCGCCGCGCTGCTCACCTCGGTGAGGGTCGGGCTGGGGGCGACGCTCATCGCCCTGGTCCTCGGCACCCTGGCCGCCTTCGCGGTGCAGCGCTACCGGTTCTTCGGCCGGGACACCGTCTCGTTCCTGGTGGTGATCCCCATCGCGCTGCCCGGGATCGTGACCGGCATGGCCCTCAACGCGACGTTCTCGGAGGCGCCGCTGCTGGGCGGCCTGCCGTTCGGCACCTTCACGATCATCGTTGGCCACGCGACGTTCTGCATCGTGATCGTGTTCAACAACGTGGTCGCCCGCCTGCGCCGCACCGCCCGCAACCTGGAGGAGGCGTCGCTCGATCTTGGTGCGGACCCCTGGCAGACCTTCCGCTTCGTGACCTTCCCAGCCGTTCGGACCGCGCTGCTGGCCGGCGCGCTGCTGGCCTTCGCTCTCAGCTTCGACGAGGTCATCGTGACCACGTTCACGGTGGGCGACGACCCCACGCTGCCCATCTGGATCCTGCGCAACTACTCGCGGCCGAACCAGGGACCCATCGTCAACGCGGTCGGCGTGATCGCGATCCTGTTGTCCGTCGTCCCCGTCTACCTCGCGCAGCGGCTGGCCGGGTCCGACAGCGTCCAGGGCGGCAAGGTGGCCCGCTGACCAGGTTCCCCGACCCACCCAGGTCGGCTGGCGTCAGGCTGAAGCCGACCAGGGCCGCCGAATCGACCGGCCCACCCGGCCGAGCAGGGGGAGCTCGACGAGCAGGGGGAGCTCGAGCGGGGGCTCCGCAAGGGGAACGCTGCGACGAGGCGGGCGAACGAGATGCTCGAGGCGGGCCGCACACCGGCTGAACCGGCATGCGGCCTCCGTGCGCGGCGCTGGCCAGCCGTGAAGCCCGCCCCTACAGGTAGCGCGCCAGAAACTGGGAGGTGGCCGGCAGTGCCTCCTCCGGGTCGCCGCGGAGGCGGCATTCGAGGGTCAGCCAGCCGTCGTAGCCGACGGTGCGCAGCGCATCGAGCACCGCGGCGAAGTCCAGGTGGCCCGTGCCGGGTTGGAGCCGGTTGGAGTCGTCGACGTGGACGTGGGCGAGCCGCGGGCCGGTGTCGACGATGGCCTTGGCAAGGTCGTCCTCCTCGATGTTCATGTGGAACAGGTCCGCGCACACCCGCACCGAGTCCAGCCCGAGCTCCCGCTCGACCTCCTCGGCGAGACTGACGGCCTGGTCGAGCCGGTTGACCATGTAGTCCTCGAAGCGGTTGAGCGGTTCGAGGGCCAGCCAGACGCCTTCGCGCGCGGCGTGCTCGCCCAGCACCGCCAGCGCGTCCAGCAGCACCTTGCGGTCCTCGCGCTGCGCGCGGGGTGGTACGAACGGCGGCAGCCGCAGGCTGAACATCCCCCAGCTGGCCGGGGTGAGGACCCCCTCGCCGCCGAGCTCGGCGATGACGCTGAGCTGCGAGCGGAGTTGCGCGACCGCGTCGCGCCGCTTGTCGGCGTCGAAGTCGCCGATGAAATGGTCGGTCTCCGGGCACACCGTCGCCATGACCACGCCGGCGCGCGCGGCGGCGCGGAACTCGGGCAGGCGCGCAGCGAACTGGCCGTCACCACGGGCGCGCAGCTCGATGCCGGCGAACCCGGCCCGGCGCGCGAAGTCGAACTTGGCCTCCAGGCTGGTGCCTGGCAGCAGCTGCTCCTGGCACGAAAGCTTCATGCTCACCAGACCCTCCCCGGGGCGGACGCTGGGCTGTGGTTGGCGGCTGCCGAGCCCGCTCGCGTCGTACGCTGAGCATAGTTCCTCGGAAGGAGCACACACCCGATGCCCCGCACGCTCGTCCTCGACGGCCCACGCCAGCTGCGGCTGTCCGAGCAGGCTTCCCGTCCGTTGCGGCCCGGCGAGATCCGGCTGCGCGCCCGCCTCAGCGCCATCAGCCACGGCACCGAGCTGAGCCTCTACCGCGGCACGTCGGCGTTCACCGACAAGGTCTTCGACCGGGGCCTGCGCGCCTTCGTCGCCCCGCCCGCCGGCACCGTGGCCACCTACCCGGTGACGCTCGGCTACGAGATGCTCGCCGAGGTCGTCGAGGCCGCCCCGGACGTCACCGAGGTGCGGGTCGGTGACCTGGTCCACACCGGCACCCCCCATCAGGAGGAGACGGTCCTGGACGTGGCGGCATCGCTGGCGGCCACCTACCCGCTGGTGCGGCTGCCCACGGCCGAGCGTCCCGAGCGGGCGCTGTTCATCAGCCTGGCCGCGGTGGCGCTGCAGGCCGTCCACGACGCCGAGATCAAGCTCGGCGACGCGGTCAGCGTCCACGGGCTGGGCGCGATCGGCCTGCTGGCGGTGCAGATGTGCACGCTGGAGGGCATCCAGAACGTCTTCGCGGTCGACCCCGACCCCCACCGGCGGCAGCTGGCCATGGACTTGGGCGCGACGCGGGTGCTCGACCCGACCGCCGACCCTCCGGTCGGCCTGCGGGTCCGGGAGCTCAACGGCGGCGCCGGCGTCGACGTCGCCATCGAGGTGTCGGGGTCGGACCGGGGGCTGCAGGGCGCGCTGGCCGCGGCCGGGCTGGGTGGCACGGTGGTCGCGGCCGGCTTCTACCAGGGCGGCGCGGCCAACGTGCGGCTCGGTGAGGAGTTCCACCACAACCGGCTGTCGCTGATCGCGTCCATCGGCGCCTGGGGTGCGCCCGACCGGCATGCGCCGCTGTGGCACCGGCGCCGGGTCATGGGCACCGCCACGCGGCTGCTGTACACCGACCAGGTCTCAGTCGACGGCCTGCTCGGCCGAGCGTTCACGTTCGAGGACGCGCCGGCGGCCTACCAGTGGATCGACCAGCACCCGCAAGCGGCCGTCAAGATCGCGCTGAGCTATTGACCGAAGGCATGTCTGATGCGGTCACGGCCTGGGCTCCAGCTGGAAGTCCGCCTGCCGGCCGGGCTCGAGCCCGACAGCCCTGCCGCGGATGCGGAGCTTGATGGGCGGGGCTGCGGAGGGGCGCGGGCTGACCCGCATGCGGTCCTCGGCCAGCATGACCTCGATCCGGTGCCCCCGGTAGTGGACGCTGAAGTCGAGCTGCTTCACCTGCGGGGGCAGCGCCGGGTCGAAGCGGAGCACCTCCCCCTGCGCCCGCATGCCGGTCAGGCAGCGCTGCACGACGTCCACCGTGCCGGCCATCGCCCCCAAGTGGATGCCCTCGGCGGTGGTCCCGCCCTGGACGTCGGCGATGTCGCTCTCCAGCGCCCGGAGCAGGAACTGCCACGCCTGCTCCGGGTCCATGCGCGCGAGCACCCAGGCGTGCACCACGCCGCTGAGCGTGGACCCGTGCGAGGTGCGCTCGAGATAATAGGTGACGGTCCGGGCGAGCTGGTCCTGCGTCACCTCGTAGCCGAGGTTGCGCAGCAGCTCCCGCAGCTCGTCGCGGGACAGCAGGTACAGCAGCATCAGGACGTCGGCCTGCTTGGAGACCTTGTACCGGTTGGGGCTGTCGCCTTCGGCCTCGAGCACCCGGTCGAGCCGCTGGATGTCGCCGTACTTGGCCCGGTAGCCCTCCCAGTCGAACTCCTGCAGCTGCTCGTAGCCCTCGAACTGGCTGAGCACGCCGTCGGCGTGGAAGACGACCCGCATCTTGCGGGTGATGGCGCGCCAGCGGTCGAGCTCGTCCTCACCGAGCCGCAGCTCCTCGGTCACCTCCTGCCGGTAGTGCGGCGGCAGCACCTCGAGGGTCTCAAGGGCCCGGAGCAGCACCCAGACCGCCCCGACGTTGGTGTAGGTGTTGTTGCTCACGCCGGGCCGGTCGCTGTCAGGGTAGGCGTCGTGGTACTCGTCCGGTCCCATCACGCCGAGGATCTCGTAGCGGTCCAGCTCCGGGTCGTAGGTGGCGATGCTGGACCAGAACCGCGCGATCTCGAGCAGCAGCTCGGCGCCGGTGAAGCGGAGGAACTGGATGCTCCCGGTCACCATGAAGTGCTGCCAGACGTTGTACGCGATCGCGATGTTGACGTGGCGCTGCAGGTGGGAGTGGTCGGGCAGCCAGCGACCGGAGCGCGGGTTCAGGTGCAGCTCCTGGGTCTCCTCGCGCCCGTTGCTGCCGCTCTGCCACGGGAACATCGCCCCACGGTACCCGGCCTCCCGGGCCGCCGCGCGGGCCGCACCGATGCGGGCGTGGCGGTAGTTGAGCAGCGCGCCCGCCAGGATCGGTCGCTGGAAGTTCAGGAACGGGAAGATGAACAGCTCGTCCCAGAAGATGTGGCCCCGGTACGCCTCCCCGTGCCAGCCACGCGCCGGGACGCCGACGTCGAGGTGGGTCGCGTACGGCGACACGGTCTGCAGCAGGTGGAAGATGTGGAGGTGCAGGACCGTCTCGATCCACTCGTTGGCGCTGTCCAGCTGGAGGTCGAAGCGGTTCCACAGGAGGCTCCAGGCACCCCTGTGCCGGGCCAGGAGCTCGTCGAAGTCGGGCGCGCGCCGCGCCGCCTCGCGCGCGTCCAGCAGGCTCTCGGAGATCGCGCGGTCTCGGGAGGTGTAGAGGGCGACCACCTTCTCGACCGTGGCTGGCCGGCCCTGCTCCAGGTTGAGCGTGAGCGCGTGGCCGACGAACCCGGGCTCGGCGACCAGGCGCCGGTCGGCTGCGCGCCGGCCGTCCAGCAGGAGCCTGGTGCGGGCCGTGAGCGCCACCCGGATGTGGGACTGGTTGGTCTCCACCTGCAGCTCGACCGTGTCGGGGTCCACCTCGCCCGCGTGGAGCACGTCCAGGTGGCGGCCGTTCAGGTCGCGGTAGCGCTTCACCCCGGCGTTCACGACCCGGCCGTCCAGTCCCGAGAGGACCTCCAGCGTCCCCGACCAGTTCTCGGCCGTGAAGGTGGTCTCCAGGCCGGCCAGGTGCTCGTCCTTCATGCTGACGAGCCGGCGCTGCACCATGCCCGTGCGGCGGCCATCCGGGTCCTGCCAGCGCAGGTGCCTGGTGAGCGTCCCCTCGCGCAGGTCGAGCTCGAGGCTGTGGTCCAGGACGTCGGCGCTGCGGACGTCGAACCACGGCCCGTCGGCGGCCCGGAACCTGAGAGGCAGCCAGTTCGGGACGTTGACGAGGTCCTCGTTCTCGACCGTGCGGCCGGCGATCTTGGTCTTGAGCCGGTTGTACAGGCCGGCCACGTAGGTGCCCGGATAGTTGACCCCGTCCGCTTGGGCCTCGGGCAGGGCGCCGCGGGTCACGAAGAATCCGTTGCCCAGGGCGCACAGCGTCTCGCGCAGCCCCTGACACTCCGGGTCGAAGCCGTCGTAGACGAGGGACCAGACGCTCGGCGGCCGCTCGGTATGCCGCCGCCGGCGCTCCCCGGCCGCCCGCCGCTCCTCGAGCCGGCCTTCGGCCAGGGCGTCCAGGGAGACGTCGTCGAGCGTGGTCACGACCAGGTCCGCGCCGGCCTTGGCCAGCAGCTCCTCGTCGCCGAGGCGGGCCACGCCGAGGGCCGCCATCGTGGCCGCCTTGGCCGCCTGGATCCCGCTGGATGCATCCTCGACCACGAAACAGGTGCTCGGGCGGACGCCCAGCTCCTCGGCCGCGGTCAAGAAGATCGTCGGGTCCGGCTTGCCGCGCGGGAAGTCGCGTCCGGAGATGTCGGCGTCGAACAGGTCGAGCAGGGTGAGCCCGGGCCGGATGAACTGGTAGTCCAGCCGCTGCTCGGCGGCGAAGGTGTCCAGGCGGATCCTTTGCAGGAACAGGTTGGCGTTCTTGGACGACGACGCGGCTGCGGTCGCGATTCCGAGGTCCTTGACGGCCAGGATGAACCGGAGCGCGTCGGCGAACGCCACGAACTCGCCTGCCTCGATCAGCTCGACCACGCGCTCCTGCTTGCCGGCCGCGTACTGCTCGGCCCGGCGGTCGACGTCGGGCACCCCGAAGTACTCCAGGGCGGCGCGGGCGCCGGCCATCCGGGGCATGCCGGCCATCACCTGCTGGTACACCGTGGGGGTGAAGCGTTCAGGGGTGTAGGCCGTCTGGTCGCGGATGTCGCGCCAGTCGCCGTCCATCAGCTGCCTGAGCGCCTCGCGCCAGGCCAGCTCGTGTGGCGAGTCGACCAGGACGCCGTCCACGTCGAAGATCGCACCTTGGTACGCCATGACCGTCACCACCTGGTCGTTCCTCCCGTAGGGGGTCAGTGCGCCACCACCCGGTCGTTGCTCTCGTGAGGCCAGTCCGCCACCCCCGGTCGTTGCGCTCGTGAGGCCAGTGCGCCACCACCGCCGGGACCCGGATCTCGACGGGCTCTCCGTTCCTCACGCCGCGGGCTTTCCGTCCTCACGCCGATGGTATCGCCGCTGTTGACGGTGAGCTGACGGGGGTGTCAATGCCCATCAGGACCTCCCGGTGGGCGGTCACCGGAACGACTCGGTCCGCGGGCTGCCCCAGAAGCCGAGTCCGTAGCCCCCGACCACGTAGACCACGTCGCCGATCACGGCGGCGCCGAGCCCAGCCCGGGGCGCCGGCAACGGCGGCAGCTGCCCTTCGCGATCCTGCCGGCCGAGGCATTCCACCCGCCCGGAGTACCCGCTCGCGAGCTGTCCACCGAGAAGGCAGACGCCCGTGCCCGGCCACCACACGGCGCTCGGGCCATGCACGGGGGTCACCTGCTGCGGGGCCGGGTGCACGCGGCCGCTCTTCACGACGTCGACCGTGCCAAGGTTCTGGTGGCCGGCAAGGCTGGGGTCGCGGCCAGCCAGGAACCAGACGTTGCCGCGGCCGTCTGTGCCGGCAGCGAGCTGCTCGCGAGGCCGTTGCAGCCTGCCGATCGGCCTCCAGGTCCCTTCCCTCATGGCCCACACGTCGTCAGCGGCCTTGTGGTCACGCCGCACGCCGCCCCCGAACACGAGCTGGGACCCGTCCCAGGCAGCGGCGCCAGCGCCTCGCGGCGAGGGCAACGGCGTGTCCTCGACCCACCTGCCGCCAGCCGCGTCGAGGCGGAGGACTGTCGCGGTGGAGCCGTCCGACACCAGGCCACCGACCAGGAGCAGCGCCGTCCCGGTGGACACGAGCGGGGCGAAGCTCGTCGGCCGCGGCAGGCTGGGGCCGGCGCTCCAGCGCCTGGCCTTCGGGTCGTACACCTGCACGTCACGTACCGGTTGCGGCTGGTTGTCGCGCGTGGTGATGCCGCCGGCGACCCACAGCCGCCCCTGGAAGGCGGTGACCCCGGCGGCCGCCACGGGGATGGGCAAGTCGGCGAGCCGGTGCCACCGGGGTGCCGTCACCCTGCCCACGATGTCTCGCCAGCCCGGGACGACGAGCGCCGCCAGGACCACCGCGAGGCCGGCGACGAACGCGAGCAGCCTCCGCGGCCACCCACGGTGTCTTCGCCCCAGGCGCGGCGTCCATTGTGGCTGGGTCCACTCCACCCGCTCCCGGTCCGCGCCCCGCTCCCGGTCCGCGCCGGCCGGGGCGGCAGTCGCAGCCGGGGGGGTCGCCTGGTTCGCCGCGTCGCCGGCCGCGGGCGCGGACCCGGCCGCTGCGGGTGCGCGCGCGGGGTCGGCCGCGCTGGCCGCGGGCGCTGCGGGTGCGCGCGCGGGGCTGGCCGCGGAGGACGCGGGTGCGGCGGGCGCGTGCGCGGGGTCGGCCGCGGCGGACGCGGGTGCGGCGGGCGCGTGCACGGGGTCGGCCGCGGCGGGTGCGGGCGGGGGGCCGACAGGCGTGCGCGGAGCCGGCCGCTGCGGTGCCGCGCTCGGGCTGGCCGTCGCGGCGGCACTGCGACCGACCTCGCTCCAGGTGTGCTCCAGCACCTGCCGGACGACCGCGCGCGGGTCGCCAGCGGCGGTACCGCCGGTCAGGGCTTCGAACAGGTCCCGGGCCACCGGGCGGGCCTTCGGCTCCTTCCGCATCGCGGCCGCGACCAGCTCGCGCAGGGGGCCGGGCATGCTGTCGAGCCGGGGCTCCTCGTGGACGACCCGGTGCGACACGTCCCCCAGCGGGCCTGAGCCGAAGGGCGGCCGTCCCGTCGCGGCGAAGGCGATGACCCCGCCCCAGGCGAAGACGTCGGCGGCGGCCGTCACCTGCCTCCCAAGCACCTGCTCAGGGGCGAGGAAGCCGGGCGTGGCGGCCAGCTCGGTGCGGCCGAGGGCGACTGCGGACTGGAACGCCTTGGCGATCGCGACGTCGACAACCCAGGGACCCTGCGGGGAGAGCAGCACGTTCGTAGGCTTGAGGTCGTGGTGCACCACGTCAGCGGCGTGCATCGCCATCAGCGCCGCGGCTGTGGCAACCGCGAGCCCGTCGAGGGCCGTGGTGGCGAGCGGCCCGTTCTCGTCGACGAAGGCCTGCAGGCTGGGGCCGTCCACGTACTCGGTGACAAGGTAGGGAGGGTCGGCGTCGAGCTGGATCTCCAGGACCGGGGCGGTACAGAGCCGCCCCACCTGGCGGGCGGCGTGGGCCGCAAGGCGCAACCAGGCGCGAAACTCGTCGTCCCGCGCCCAGTCGGGGCGGATCGTCCTGAGGGCGACGAGCCTACCGTCCTCCGCCTGGCCAAGGTAGACGGTGCCCTTCGTGCCGTGGCCGAGCCGTTCGAGCACGACGTACGGGCCGACCCGCGAAGGGTCGCCGGGCCGTGGCGACGCGGCGGTCACGGCCGCCGCCCCTGGTGGGCCGGCCACATGAGGTCGTGGACGGGGCATCTCGGCGGGGCGAGGTCGCCGCGCGGCGGGCCAGACCCGTCGACGTCGTAGACGAGGATCGAGCGCCCGACCTCGGCGACGGGCCGGTAGCCGAGCCGGAGGAAGTCGAACTTCGCCCCGTAGATGCTGTTCAGCGCCGTGACCGACGCGACCACCACCCCGCGGACTTCGCCCGGTGGGATCGTGCACAGGTCACGCGCCCGGATGCCGTACTCGGCGGGTGGGACGCTGCTGGACCAGAGCAGCGAGACCCGGCCGTCCAGGTGGTGCTCCCGCAGGTAGCGGCCCAGCCGCGCGGCGTCCTGGCCCCAGTCGACGTTCGAGTCGCTCAACAGGGCGTGGGCGTGCGCCGGTCCCCCGAACACCTCGTTGACATAGGACAGGTAGAACGGGTGGGCACGCCAGGTGCTCACGGCTGTGGCGAGCAGGAGCACGAGCACGGCCATCGTCCAGGCCCTGCGTCCGGTGGCCGCCACCGTCCCCGTCGCGACCGCGAGGACCAGCGGGACGAGCAGGATGTGGCGGTAGCCGATGTTGGTGTTCGACTGCATGCCGACCCCCAGGACCCACGCGGCTGGGAGGAGCACGAACAGCACCAGGTCCCGGCGCCGGGGCGAGCGTAGCGCCACGAGTGCGCTGAGCGCCCAGAGCGCGATCGTACCGAGCGGGTTCTTGACTGCGAGGAGCGCGGGGTAGTAGACGGGCAGCCCGCCGTCGTAGTGCCGGCCGAACAGGAACGCGGGGCGCCTGCTCTTGTCGGCGATGATCTGGAACTCGACGCCCGCCCGGTACGGCTTGGGGACGGGGAGCAGCCGGGCGGTGGACGCCAGGACCCCGGGGGCCTGCGGCTGCTCGACGGAGAAGCGCAGGCCCGGGTCCACGGCCAGGTACACGCCCCAGACGATCGCGAGGCCAGCCGCGACCACAAGGGCGGCCGCGAGCGCACCACGCGCCAGCCGCCGTAGCCAGGGCCGCGATGCGCGGGTGCCGACGAGGAAAGCGAGCAGCACCACGACCGGCGCGAGCACCAGCGCCGAGTACTTGGACGCGAGCGCCAGGCCGTAGGCTGCGCCGCCCGCCACCAGCAGCCCCCACGGCGACGGCGCTCGCGAGGCCCTCGCCAAGAGCCAAAGGGTGAGGAGCAGGAAGCCGGCGACCGGGACGTCGGTCGTCACCAGCCGCCCGTGGGCCACCAGGTTGGGGTCGAGTGTCACCACCGCCAACGGGACCAGCGCCGCCCACGCGCCAAACAGGTCGCGTGCGAACGCGTACACCACCAGCGCGAAGGCGAGCGTGAGCAGCATCATGGGCAGGCGCGCGAGCCATAGCACCCCGCCGGGGCCGGCGCCGTTGTCGAACAGGATCCGCCGCCCGAGCTCCCACTGGTCCCCGGCGCCGAACTCCGCGGTCGACGGCAGCCTCACGCCGCTGTGGGCGACCGGCAGGGCGGCGAGGATCTTGGCCAGGGGCGGATGCTCGTAGTTCAGCCGCAGGTCGTGCTGGTTCGTGTACGCGATACCGGCCGCGAGGCCCGCAGGCTCGTCATAGGTCGCCGTGTCGCCCCGGCTGGACAGCGACATGGCAACCGCCATCTGGCCGAGCAGGAAGACGACGATGGCGGTCGCCGCGATGGGCGACCGCAGCGCGATGCGATCGGGAGCCCACGTCCCCCCGGCCGTTCCCTTGTCATGCTCGGGGGTCATTTCCCTGGTCGGCAACTCCAAGACGACCTGGCCTCGTTCCCGTTGACGCGCCTCGTTCCCGTTGCATGCCTCGGCCTCGATCAGCTCCCTGACGACTTGGCGTCGTTCCCGTCGCATGCCTCGGCCTCGATCAGCTCCCTGAGCGATACGTCGAGGTGGTGGCTCATCGCGCGCTTACCATCGCATCAGGCGTCATGTGCGACAAGGGAGCCGGGCGGGCCGCCACGAGTGGGCGGTCATGGTCTGGCGGGCGCCGTCTCACCGCCGTGGCTACATGGGGCGCAGCGCCATCCAGACGGCGCGGGCCTCCTGCTGCCGCGGGTTGCGCCAGCGGTGCGGGCGGTCGGTGCGAAAGTGCAGGGAGTCGCCCGCGGAGAGCCGGTAGGTCTCGCCGTCGACCTCGAGCTCGAGCGCACCCTCGAGCAGGAAGACGAGCTCCTCGCCGGGGTGCTCCATCGGCTTCTCGCCGCTGTCGGCCAGGGGCTGGACCCTGGCCGCGGCCCCGGCCATGAAGAACCGGCCGTACGGGCCGGTGATGCTGCGCAGCTCGAGCCCTGCCTTGGAGGTGAAGACCGGCTTGCGCTCGCCGGCGGGAATGAAGACCACCGGGCCGTCGGCGGTCGTGTCCTCCTCCACGAAGTACGACAGGGGCCGGTTGAGGGCGACGGCGAGCTTCATGAGCGTCGTGATGGTCGGGACCATCCCGTTGCGCTCGATCTTGTGGATGGCGGCGGCGGAGATGTCGGACCGCTCGCCGAGCTGCTGGAGCGACAGGCCCTTGAGCTGGCGGAGATGGCGGACCTTCGGCCCGATCGACTCGATGATCTGGCCGAGCTGGTCGTCCCGCCCGGCCGACGCCGACCTGCGCGCCCTGACGGCGGCCCGCGCGGCTCCACGGGCCCGGCCCGGCTTCGGCGAGGCGGCTGCTCCGTCGGCGCTCACCCGCACGTCTTCTCCACCCAAGGCTACCTCGCTCCTTGACGCTCTGGATGCACCGAGTAGTATAGGCGATGCTGCGTTCATCATGGTGAATTAGCTGTCGCACGTGTGCCAACTGTCGCACATGTACCAACTGTCGAATGTACCAGCTGCCGAAATGGTGACCCCTGGGGGCGAGGATGGCGCCGCAGATCGTCATCGTGGGGGGTGGCGCCGCGGGCATCGGAGCTGCCGGCAGCGCCAAGCAGGTCGACCCGGATGCGCGGGTGACCGTCTACACCGAGTACGAGGACGCCGCCTACAGCCCCTGCGGCATCCCCTACGTCCACGGCCGCGAGATCGCCGACTTCGAGTCCCTGTTCCTGCAGGGCAAGGAGGCCTACGAGCGGGCCGGCATCGACATCCACTACGAGACCCGGGTGACCGCCCTCGCCCTCGAGCAGAGACGGGTCGCCGTCGAGGGCGAGGGCGACGTCCCCTTCGATCGCCTGGTGCTGGCCACCGGCTTCGACTACGCCGACCCGGGCGTCCCAGGGTCGGACCTCGAGGGCCTGTACTACGTCAAGAACATCCGCCAGGCCATGGAATGGGACCGGGTCCTCGACGACGTGCGGGTCGCGGTCGTGGTCGAGGCGTCGCCGCTCGGCCTCGAGATGGTCACCGCTCTGGCCCATCGCGGCATCGAGACCCACCTGGTCGACCCGCGTCCGTGGCCGCTGGCCGAGGCGGCCGACCCCGACATCATGCGGCCGGTCGAGGAGTCGTGGGCCGAGCTCGGCGCGAAGACGCACTTCAACACCCGGGTGACGGCGTTCGTGGGCGACCGGAGGGTGCGCGCGGTGGCCACCTCCGAGGGCGAGCTGCCAGCCGAGGTCGTGGTGGTGTGCACCCACAAGCAGCCCAACAACACCCTCGCCCGCCGGGCCGGCGTCCAGATCGGCTCCACCGGTGGGGTCGTGGTCGACGAGCGCATGGCCACGTCGGTGGAGGGCGTGTTCGCGGCCGGCGACTGCGTGGAGCTGCCCCACGGGATCACCAACATCCCGATCCAGGGGCTGTCCGGCAGCCACGCGTACGCCCAGGGCAAGGTGGCCGGGTCCGGCGCCGCCGGTGGGACCCGGACCTACCAGCCGGTCTACGTGCCCTGGGGGATGGTGGCCGGCAAGTGGATGATCGGCGGCGCCTCGTTCGGGGAGACGACCGCGACCGCGCTCGGCATCCCGTTCGTCATGGGCGTGGCCGAGGGCATCTCCCGGGCCCGCTACTACCCGGGGGTGAAGAAGCTCCGGGTGAAGCTGCTGGCCTCGCCGGGCAGCCTGCGGCTGATCGGCGCCCAGCTGGTCGGCCAGGAGGGGATCAAGGAGCGGGCCGACTTCCTGGCCATGGCCATCAAGACCGGGGTGACCCTCGAGGACCTGGCCTGGATGGAGAACGTCTACTCGCCGCCCATCGGGGCGCTGAACGAGCCGATCGCCCTGGCCGCCCAGAACGGCCTGGCGTCAATCAGGAGGTGATGGGTGAGCTTCTCGCAGTGGCTGCGCGCCAACGCCGAGCGCTACCTGCTCGAGCGCGCGCAGGCCGACCTGGCCCGGCGGTACCTGGACCGCCCGGGGCCGGTGCAGGAAGCGGGTCTGGGCCCCTTCTTCTGGCGGCGCGTGTTCGTACCCGTCTACCGGCGCCTTCCATGGGGGCTGCGGCGGTCCGTCATCCAGGTACTCCCCGGCAGCCATCGTCGCCGCTGGCAGGCCTCGCGCGCTTCAGGCGGGGTGGCCCGGCGGCCGGTCCGCCGCCAGCCCACCGCCTAGCCAGAGCATCCCGACCCCGAGCAGGAGGAGCGGACACCATGCCAAAGACCGTCGACACGCCACGGGCCGAGGAGGGGGCCTACCTCTACAACACCGAGGAGAAGGTGTTCGAGGACATCCAGGCGAACCCGGGCGAGAAGGCCTTCGTGTTCATGCACACCGTTCCCTACGAGGGCTCGGTCGGCCTGGTGAACCTCCTCACCGC
Source organism: Actinomycetes bacterium (assembly GCA_036000965.1). Lineage (NCBI taxonomy): Bacteria > Bacillati > Actinomycetota > Actinomycetes > Actinomycetes bacterium. The sequence goes on along the minus strand of DASYUT010000265.1, from coordinate 50,324 downwards.
CACCCGCCTGGTCCGCAAGGGCTTCGACGTCCACGTCGTCCTCTACGGGCCGGGCGTCCTGATGGCGTCGGCCACCCGTGGCTACCCGTCGGTGGGCAAGGAAGGCTTCCCCGGCAACCTGGCCATCAACAACCAGATCAAGACCCTCCTCAAGGAGGGCGCCCACGTCTACGCCTGCCGCTTCGCCATGGGAGCCCTGTACGGGTTCCGGGAGGACGACCTGATCGAAGGGGTGAAGGCGTTCAACCCGCTCGACGTGCTGGACTCGGCGCTGGCCGCCTGGCGGGCCGGGGCCTTCCAGCTCAACACCTGGACGGTCTGAGCCTACCCAGCGCCGGCCGGCAGGACGGCCAGCAGCCCGAAGCAGAAGTCGGCGCCCGACGAGGCGCCGACTTCTGCGAGGGCCCTGGCCGCCGTCACCGCCGTCCCGGGGTCCCGCCGCGCGGCGGCCCCGAGGAGCTGGTGCACCGGGTCGATGGACTGCCCGGCGGCGGCGCAGCCAAGGAACGCCAGGCTCAACGCGCTGGTCCTGGCGGCCCTGAGCGCCGACCGGAGCCGGGCCTCGGCGCCAGGGCCGTCGAGCGCCCGCCGGGCCAGCAGCATGCCGGCCAGGGCGTCGTCGCCCGCCGGGGTGAGCCCGGGCCCGAGGCCGGCAAGCAGCCCGACCGCCCCGGCCAGGTCTTCCGCGCGCAGGCGCTCGAGCGCGTGCAGGGCCGGCTCCCGGTACGGGTGGGCGAGCAGGGCCGAACCGGCCGCCGTCCCCGACGCCGCCTCGATCACCAGCCCGGCGCTGCGGCGCACCTCAACGGGGCTTGGCAGCGGCCCGGCCCACGTCCGGACGCCGTGCAGCTCGACGCAGGCCGGGCCCACCAGGAGCCGGTTCCCCGACCGGGTCACCGGCGCTCCCGGCCGTGCCGCCAGCGGCGCGTCGAGGACCATGTGCAGCGGTCCTGGGGGCACGGCCGGGGCGGTCAGGGCCAGGAGCCCTCCCGGCATCCGGACGTAGGTCGCCTTCGGGAACCAGGCCACGACCACCCCGTCCCCCCGGGGAGCCAGGGCGCGGGCCGCCGCCGCGCCGGCCAGGAGGGCCCTCACCGGCGCACCCGCCTCCCCACGTGCGGCTCCTGGTACGCCCAGCCTGCGCAGCGGCGCACCTCCCTCCCAGGTGCGGCTCCCGGTGCGCCTGCGGTGCGGCCTGGCGCGCCCACCAGCCGGGCCAGGGCTCCCGGTGCGCCCGCCCTGGTCACCGCAGCCGCTCGTCGAGGGCGAGCAGCGCCCGGCGGAAGCACTCGATCGGCGCCTCCGCGATCCCGGCGCCGACCTGGCCGGTCCCTGCGGTGGCGTGGAGGATGCCGGTGTTGATCGACGGGGTGATCTCGAGCTCCACCGCCTTGCGCACGTCCACGCCGATCGGGGCGCCACGGAAGTCGAGCAGCGGGAGCTTGAAGCGGCTGCTCCGGCCGGCGCAGACATGGTCCGCAGCCTCGGTGGCCGCCGCCGCGTCGGCCATCGTCCCGCCCAGGAAGGCGGCCACCGCCGGGGACGCGGCCGCCGCCGGCCCGCCCAGCCCGACCAGCTCGAGGACCGCGCTGTCGCCGATGTCGGGCGCGCTCACCTCCGGGCCGAACCCCGGGTAGTAGAGCGCCCGGCCGACCGGCGGGGCGGGGGCGACGAACCAGGCGTCGCCGTCGGTGCCGGCCAGCCGGATGCCGAACGTGGTGCCGTTGCGGGCCATCCCCACCACCACGCTCGAGTCCGCGACCTGGCCGGCCCAGTCGGCGACCGCCTTGGCCGCGGCCATGGCCAGGTTCAGGAAGAACAGGTGGTTGCCTGACAGGAACCGGGCCACCTCGACCAGGAGCGGGGAGTCGACCGCCACGAGCTGCGGGAGCAGGTGGCGCAGGAGCAGGTTCGTGGTCGCCTGCGTCCGCATGTGGACGTCGTCGCCCATCTGTAGGCCCTGGGCGACCAGCGGGAACAGCTCGACCGGCCCGGTCCCGGCGATCGTGGCGCCCAGCACCGGGGCGGCGACGTCGCGCAGCCAGACCAGCCGCTCGACCGCCGCTGGAGCGTCCATCCCGAACCAGGCCGTCGCGCCCGGCCCCTGGTTGAGCCCGGAGAACGCGCGGTTCCCGCCCTGGTGGTTCTCGACCACGAACACGGGAGCGGAGGGGCCGAGGGTGGTCGCCATCGGCACGACCGCGGCGTGATGGTTGGCCGGCTCGAGCCGCACGCGTCCCGTGGCCACCAGCCGCTCGGCATCCTCCGGCGAGGACGCCCATCCCTCGGCCAGCACCGAGGCCCGGACCGAGCGGCGCAGCGGGTCGCAGAAGTCCTCCCAGTCCAGGGGAGGGCCGCAGTGCAGGACGGTCCGGGCGTCCACCCCCGGGACCACCTCGGCGGCCGGGGCGATCCCGGTCAGGGCCGGCGTCCCCTCGTCGAGCCGGCGGACCACCTCGCGGTTGGCCGTCTCCACCCGGCCCGAGAGGGGCCCGCAGAGCCGCTCCAGGGCGGCGACCAGCTCCGGGTGGCCGCCGGCGGGGATGCGCCAGTCGACGTCGACCGCGGCCGCCCCCTGGGCCCGGACCGCGTCGCCGAACACCGGCAGGCCGAGGTTGACGACCCGCACCTCGCCGGGGAGCAGGACTGGATCGCGCCGGGGCGGGGGGTTAGCGTTCACGGTGATGGAGGTGACGGCCCGCTGGGAAGGGGCGTACCGGCTGCGCGGGCAGCCGGAGCTCGAGTTCGTCGTGGCGGACCCGCCTAGCCACGAGCCACCTCCCGCGCCTGGTTGAGCAGGGCTTCCTCGGCCAGGCGGAAGCGCTCGGCGTGCCCGGCGGCCACGGCGAGGAGCCGGTCGGCGGCCTCGGTGCAGGAGCGGGCCATGCCCCGCACGACCTCCGGTGCGGCGCCGCCGGGGGCCAGCCGGGTCAGCACGATCGCCCGCGGGTCGAGGACCTCGGCGAGGTCCCGACCGGTGAGCCCGAGCGGCCGGCCGATCTGCTCGCGCGCCGCCGCGTCGAGCAGCTCGCCGGTCAGGTCGATCCCGCGCAGCCCCTGCCGGCTGGCCTGGCGGACCGCCCTGCCGACCACCAGGTAGGCTGTGCGGTAGTCGACCCCGCACGCCTGCATGACGAACTCGGCCAGGTCGGTGGCCTGGCAGAAGCCGGACAGGAGCACCTCCCGCATCCGCTCGCGGTTCACGGTGAGGCTCGCCACCACGCCGGTCGTCAGGCGGGTGATCCTGCCGGCCAGCTCGAGGGAGCGCGGCACCTCCCCGTAGGCGAAGATCAGGTTGTCGCTGCGTGCCGACGGCGTCTTGACCACAGCCAGGAACCCGGAGAGGCGCCCGATGAGGATCCCGGCCGCGCCCCGGACGATGGACAGCGCGTACGGGTTGCGCTTCTGCGGCATGAGCACGCTGGCCCGGGTGTAGGGGCCGGCCAGGTCGACGAAGTCGAACTCCTGGCTGTCCCAGATCTCGAGGTCCTCGGCCAGCTTGCTCTGGTTGGTGACGAGGCTGGCCGACGTGGCCAGGAAGTCGACGAGGCCGTCGGTCTGCCACATCGCGTCGCGGGTGTGCTCGATGACGGCGGGGAAGCCGAGCAGGTCGGCCGGCCGGGTCCGGTCGGCCAGCAGCCGGCTGCCGTTGACGCAGCCCGCGCCGGCCGGGCTGCGGTCGACCCAGTCGAGTCCCTGCAGCAGGCGCTCGGCGTCGCGCAGGGCGGGGTAGGCGAAGGCGAGCACGTAGTGGCCGAACGTGGACGGCTGCGCCTGCTGCAGGTAGGTCTGGTCGGGCATGAGGGTCTCGGCGTGCTCGCCGGCCTGCCCGGCCACCGCGCGGGCGAACGCGGCCGTGTCCGACACCAGCTCGGCCACGAGGACCCGCAGGAGCAGCCGGAGCGCCACCCGGCCGGCCTCGCGCCGGGGCCGCCCGGCGTGCAGCCAGCCGGCGTCGTCGCCGAGCCGCTCGACGAAGAACCGCTCGCGGCAGTTGTAGACCTCGCCGTGGACCGGGTCGTAGGGGAACTCGGCGGCCGGCGTCTGGTGGGCGACGAGCAGGAGCCGGAGCAGCCGGCGGGCCGGCTCCTCCGGCATCACCCGGCGGGCGCGCAGGTCCAGGACGTGCGCCATGTCGGCCAGGTTCAGCCCGTGGTGGAGCAGCGGCGCGTCGGCCACCTCGAGGGCGAAGCCGGCCTCGACCAGCTCCGGGGCGGGCGCCTCCGCCGCCGGCCCCAGCCCCCTGCTCACCGGTTGCCGCACCGCCCACCTCCTCGTGTCAGGTGCGCGAGCGCACCGGGAGTCCCGCCGGTGTGCCAGAAGACGACCGGACCGCGGACGCCGTCGTGCACGAGACGGGGCAGGAGGGCGAGCGCCTTGGCCGTGAACACCGGGTCCAGCAGGAGGCCTTCGGTGTCGGCGGCCACCCGGGCGGCCCGCTCGCCTTCCGGGGAGGGGATCCCGTAGCCGGGACCGCGGGCGTCCCACACCTCGACGTGCCGGGCCTCCGCGGCCGGCTGGCCGAGGAGTGCCGCGGCGGCGCGGGCGAGCCGCAGCACCTGGTCGGCGCACTCGGCCACCGGGCGGCTGACCGACGCGCCCGCCACCCGCCAGGGGTGGCCCCCGGCCACCGTGCCGGCGACCAGGCCGGCCTGGGTGCTGCCGGAGCCGGCGGCGACCAGGACCAGCTCTGGCGCGACCCGCTCGGCGTCGAGCTGGGCGGCGAGCTCGGTGGCGGCCAGGGCGTAGCCGGCCGCGCCGACACCGCTGGACCCGCCGCGGGGGACCAGGTACGGCCGGCGTCCCTCGGCCTCGAGCTCGGCCGCCGCCTCGTCCAGGACCGGGTCGACGGACTCGCGCTCCGGGCGGCCGGTGAAGCGGATCTCGGCCCCGGAGGCGCGGGCGAGCGCGAGGTTGGGATGGGGCGAGGCCGGCTCGGCGCCGTACATGACCAGGACGCAGCCGAGGCCGGCGACCCGGGCCGCCAGCGCCGCCGCCTGGCAGAAGTTCGAGCCGGGGCCGGCCCCGGTGACGAGCGCGTCGCAGCCGCGGCCGACCGCGTCACCGACGAGCAGCTCGAGCTGGCGGGCCTTGTTGCCGGCGAGCGCGAACCCGGTGAGGTCGTCGCGCTTGACATACAGCGGCGGGGCGCCCAGCGCCCGCTCGAGCCGTGCCGCGCGGGCCAGCGGCGTCGGGAGCGTGGCGAGCCGGAAGCGGCCGGACGGGTTCACGGCCACCCGCCCGCCTCGCGCTGCCCGTCGGCGCGGATCCGCCGGACGACCTCGTCGGCCATGGCGGCGGCGGAGCCGGCGTCGGGGGCGGCCAGGAGCGGCCGCAGGGCGTCGGGGTCGAGGTGCGGCCGCAGCGCCGCGCTCGCCAGCAGGGCGTCCCCGAGCGGCTGGCCCAGGGCCGACCCCGCCCGCAGCGCCTCCTGGAGCAGGGCCTGGGCCCGGTGCTTGCCGACCGTGGGCGCCAGCATGGCCAGGACCTGCTCGGAAGCGAGGTAGCCACGCCCGGCGGCCAGGTTGGCCGCCATCGCCCTGGTGTTCACCTCGAGCCCGGCCAGCAGCCGCTCGGCCTGCTCGAGGGCGGCGCCCGCGAGCAGGCAGGCCTCGGGGAACGCCAGCCACTCCGCCTTCCAGGCCCGCCCGTCGCGCTCGTGCTCGGCCACCATGCTCTCGGTCAGGACGCCGGACTGGGCCCTGACCAGGCGGGCGAGGGTGGCCAGGTGCTCGGCGCCTTCCGGGTTGCGCTTGTGGGGCATGGTGATGCTCCCGACCGCCTCGTGCCCGGCCGGCTCGCGCAGCTCGCCGATCTCGGGCCGCTGCAGCTCGTACACCTCGGTCCCGATCCGGGCCAGGGTGGCCGTGACCATGGCCAGGAGGTGGCCGAACTCGGCCAGGCGGTCGCGGGAGGTGAGCCAGGAGATGCCCGGGTCGGCGAGCCCCAGGCGGGCGCAGAAGCGGGCCCGCAGGGCGAGCCCCTGGTCGCCGAAGAACGCCACCGTCCCCACCGCGCCGGCGAGCTGGCCGACCAGCCAGCGGGACGCGCCCTCGCGCAGGCGGGCGACGTGCCGGTGGACCTCGTCGGCCCAGGAGGCGGCCTTGAACCCGAACGTGACCGCGGCGCCCGGCTGCCCGTGCGTGCGCCCGGCCATGACCGTGTCGCGGTGCCGCTCCGCCAGGTCGACCAGGTGGGCCCGGATCCGGCGCAGGTCGCGCCAGGCGACCGCGCCGACCCTGCGTACCGCGAGCGCCGTCCAGGTGTCGGTGACGTCCTGGACGGTCGCGCCGTAGTAGACGTACTCGTGCGCCTCGGGTGGCAGCACGCGCTCCAGGCCGCGGATGATCCCGAGCGTGGAGTGCGAGGTCCGCCGGGTCTCGGCGGCCACGAACGCCAGGTCGAGCCGGTCCACCGACGCCGACCTGGCGACGGCCGCGGCGGCCTCGGCCGGGATGATGCCAAGCTCGGCCTGGGCCTGGGCCAGGGCGGCCAGGATGTCGAGCCAGGACTGCAGGCGGGCGCGCTCCTCGAACACCGCGCGCAGCTCGCCGGTCCCCCACAGGTGGGCGTACAGCTCGGAGTCGCTCAGGCGGGCGACCATGCCGGCTCCGCCATGGCCGCGATGCGGGCCAGCCCCTCGCGCACGAGGTCGAGCGAGGCGCCCCAGGGGACGGTCACGCGGGCGCCGTCGCGCTCGACGTGCTCCTCGAGCAGGCAGCACTTGGTGAGCACGGGGGTGGTCCCGGCCGGTCCGGCCAGCCGGCGGGGGCACATGTCCACCACCTCGGCCTCCTCTCCGTAGAACCATCCGTGCAGCTCGCGGGAGCGGGTGCAGCCGAGGAGCACCCACTCCTCCCTGGCGGGCCGCTCGTCCAGGAACCTGGTCTCGGCGCCGTCGATGCGGATGCCCGAGCCCCGGCACGGGAGCAGGTAGCGCCGGGCGGGCCGCCGCCCGGCCAGCTCGGTGAGGTCGGTGAGGACCGGGAGCAGCTCGATCGGGGGGAGGTCCTCGGCCATCTCCAGCACCCGGCGCGCCTGGTCCAGCAGCTTCGGCGGCTCCGGTGGGACGACCTCGACCACGCGGACCCGGATCGGGTCGGGGTCGAGGATGAAGCTGACGTGGCGGTAGCGCCCCTGCACGACCACGCAGCGGGCGCCGGGGGCCAGCTCGCGGGCGGCCCGCGCGAGCTGGGAGGGGACGCCGGTGTCGACCTCGGGGGCGTCGACCACGGCGCACTCGCCGGGTGGGGCGAGCACCCGGACGCCGACGATCGGCGAGAGCAGCGGTACCTCGGACGCCTTGGTCACCTGGACCAGGGCCGCCTCGGGGCCCCGGCGGGCGATCACGTAGCGGGTGCGGCGGTAGGCCTCGCGGCCGAGGAAGTGGCGCCCGAGGCTCTCGGCGCTGAGGCTGCCGTCGACGCTGGCGACCGACACGTCGCGGTAGCGGCCGGGGACGAGGTTCCTCACGGCCCCGCCGCGCTCATGGCCGTGCCGCGCGAGCGCGCCAGCTCGATCGTGTCGGCCCGCAGCCCGAGGCGGAGCGTCTCCAGGCCGAGCACCTCCGGGGCCGGCACGTTGCCGAGGCTCACGTCGGAGCCGAAGCGGCGGATGAGCCAGGCCTGCTGGTGCTTTGCCGGGGCCTCGAAGAGCAGCGGGCGCAGGCCGACGGCGCCCACCACGGCGTCGACCACGTCCTCCCGTACCGAGCCGTCCGGCCGGTACAGGCCGACGGTGCCGCTCTCGCGCCCCTCGGCCACCGCCCAGGACGCCCCGGCCTCGAGGTCGCCGAGCATCTCCGCGGCCCAGCCGGAGGGCGAGACCGGGACGCTCGGGTCCTTCGCGCCGACCTCGGCCAGGACCGTGAAGCCCTCGGCGGCCTCGGCGATCAGCCGTCGCTTCTCGGCCAGCGGCATGCCGACCGCGCCGTTGGACACCTCCACGCAGGGGAAGTCGAGCCCGGAGGCCCAGGCCAGGCAGGCCTCGGCCTTGCCCTGGGCCCAGGCGACCTCGAGGAGGGTCCCGCCGACGCAGGCGCGCACGTCGTGCCGGGCCAGCAGGGCGACCTTGTCACCGACGGTCGGGTCGAGGTACGCGGTCCCCCAGCCCAGCTTCCACAGGTCGACGTGGTCGGCGAGGATGGCCAGGAGCGGCTCCATCTCGGCCAGGGGGAGGCCCTTGTCGAGCACGTGGGTGACCCCCGCCTGTCGAGGCTTGGAACTGCGGGGCGGGAGGTCGAGGAAGCCGGTGCTGGCCATCATTTCGTATAGTAAACGGGCATGTGATCTTCCTCAAGACGGTCATGGGATCTTCCTCAAGAGGCGTGCGCGCACGCCGGGGAGGAGCAGGGATGGGAGCGGCGGCGCTGCTCGAGGAGGTCGTGAACGGGGTCCGCGCGCACGCCGGCCTGCGCGGCAAGTCCCCGCTGGGGCTGGTGACCGAGGTGCTCGGGCCCACGGACTGGCGCAGCGGGCCGGGTGACGACGGGGCCGTCGTCAGCGACGGAGCCTGCTCGCTGGTGGTCGGAGGCGAGGCGCTCCTGACCCGCTTCGTGGAGGCCGACCCGTTCGCCGCCGGCGTCGCCGCGGTGCTCACCAACGTGAACGACCTGGCCGCCATGGGGGCCTGGCCGCTGGCGATCGTGGACACCGTGGTCGCCTCCGAGCCGCTCGCCCGGCGCGCCCTGGAGGGCATGCGGCACGCGTCCGAGCTGTACCGGGTGCCCGTGGTGGGGGGCCACCTCACGATCCGGGACGGCCCGCCGGGGATCTCGGCGTTCGGCCTCGGCCGGGCGGCACGCGTGCTGTCGGTGCGCGCGGCCGCCCCCGGCCAGACCCTGCTGGTCGCCTGCTGCCTGGACGGGACGATGCGGGAGGACTTCCCGTTCTTCGCGTCGCTGCCGCAGCGCGGCGCCGCCGTCGCCGACGACGTCCGCCTGCTGCCCCGCGTGGCCGAGTCGGGTGCCTGCGTGGCGGCCAAGGACGTCAGCATGGCGGGGCTGCTCGGCTCGCTTGCGATGCTGCTCGAGTACGGCAGGCTGGGCGCCACCGTCGACCTGGACGCCCTGCCCCGCCCGGCCGGGGTGTCCCTGGCCCGCTGGCTCGTCGCCTTCCCAGCCTTCGCGTTCCTGCTCTGCGCGCCGCCCGGCAAGGTGGACGCCTGCCGGGCGCCGTTCCTCGACCGTGGCCTCGCCTGCGAGCCGGTCGCCGTCCTGGACGGCTCGGGGGCGCTGCGGGCTCGCCTCGGCGGGGCGGAGGCACTCGTCCTGGACCTGCACCGCGAGACGGTGACGGGCCTCGGAACCCGGGCCCGGGTGCCGCGCTGACCGGGCCGCCTCCCGCTCAGGTGCGGGCCGGGCCGCCTCCAGCTCAGGTGCGGGGCGGTCGCAGGCCGATGCGCATGCGCTGGTGCGGCCGGCCGCAGTAGTCGGCCGGCTCGCCGAGCCGGTGCCAGCCGAGCTGCTCGAAGAAGGCGACGTTGCGGAGCTGCACGTGGGCGAGCATCTCCCGGCCACCCCGCTCGCCGGCCGTGCGCACCGCGAACCGCACCAGCGGCGCCCCGAGGCCGTGCTTGCGGAGCGCGGGCAGCACGGCCAGGCGGTCGCCCTTCCAGCGCCCCGGCTCGTCCAGCGGGTACAGGCGCACGGCGCCGGCGGCCACGGGGCCGCACAGCCCGAGTACGTGCAGCGTGCCCGGGTCGTCGTCGTGGGCGTCCCGGTCGGTCACGGCGAACAGGCCTTGCTCGTTGACGAAGACCTCCGCCCGGATGCGCAGGTGCAGCTCGCGCTCGGCGGTCGTGGCGACCAGGCGGCAGCCGACCGTCGCGTCCGCGCCGACGGCCGCCTCGAGGTCAGCGCACGTCGAGAATGGGGAGATGGGTGCGCTGGTCGCTGGCAAGGTCCCGCTCCAGGATGGAGATGGCCGAGCACGCCTGGCAACGGGCGCAGCCGGCGCGGACGTCCCACGACGCCACCCCCCGGGCCACCAGGTAGGGGGCCACCTGGCGGTACACGGCGTCCATGTCGTCGGCGGTGGGGGGCCGGCAGTGCTCCATGAGGCTGCCTGGCACGGGCCGGAGCGGCACGACGAACGGGTAGACGCCCATGTCGATGGCCCGCCGGCAGCCCTCGACGGTCACCCCGGGGTCCTCGCCCATGCCGAGGATCACGTAGGTCGAGACCTGGCCTGCGCCGAACACCTCGACCGCCCGCTCCCAGGCCCGGAAGTACCCGTCGATGCCGGTGCGGGCCTTGGCCGGCGCGATCCGGGCCAGCACCTGCGGGTCGAACGACTCCACGTGCATGCCGACCGAGTCCAGGCCCGCTTCGTGGACCTCGTCCAGGACGCCGAGGTCGGCGGGCGGCTCGAACTGCCCCTCGACGGGCAGCCCGCTCGCCTGCTTGACCGCGTGAGCACAGCGGCCCAGGTACCGCGCGCCCCGGTCGGGGCCGTGGGTGCTGCCGGTCGTGAGGGTCACGTCGACCACGCCGTCGAGCGCCTTGGCGGCCACGGCGACCTCGGCGAGCTGCTCCGGGCGCTTCACCGCGATCGTCCGACCGGCCTCGAGCGACAGCTCGATGCCGCAGAAGTGGCACTGGTCGTCGGTGCCCCAGTAGGCGCAGGTCTGCAGCACGGTGCTGGCCAGCGAGTCGAGGTGGAGCAGTGCGATCTTCCAGTACGGGATGCCGTCGGCGGTGCTGAGGTCGTAGAAGCGGGGCCGCTCGAGCGGGTCGGCGGAGGCGACCCGCTGCCCGCGGCGGTAGATCCCCCAGCCCTGGTCCTCCCGGCGCAGCACGAACGGGGAGCCGGCGACGTAGTCGGCACTCACGGGGACGGTCACCGGGATGCCCTCGACCCAGATCATCCCGGCGTCGGAGGGCCCGGCGCCGCCCCGCCGGGCCTCCACCGGCTGCTCGATCCGCAAGCCCTCGCTCTGCAGCTCGGTGATCACGCGGCCGAGCTCCGGCGTCACCACGGGCCTCGCGCGCTCCAGGCGGTCCGGCCGGGCGTCACCACCGGTGCCCATACAGGTCCTCGAAGTTCTGGTGGAAGACCCGCTCCTTCAGCTCCGAGCTGGCGCGGGCGCCGGCGATCTTCCAGTACTCGCCCCAGAAGTCGCTCCACGGCTCGTCGGAGGCGAAGATCACCCGGTCGTGCCCGACGTCGCGGCGCTCGATCTCGCTGAGCAGCCAGCGGGGGCCGAAGCCGATGCACCACGTGGTGTCGGTGTAGACCTTGTACCCCTCCTCGACCCAGTCCAGGAACCGCGGCACCAGCCGGATGTGCCCGCTGACGCCGCCGCCGAAGTGGACGAGGTAGAGCTTCACCCGCCTGCCGTACCGCTCGACCAGCGGGATGAAGTTGCTGATGTCCGAGGCGCCGCCGGGGCTGGTGTGGAAGTGGAACACCAGGTCGTGCTCTTCGGCGGCGGCGAAGCAGGCCTCGGCCAGCGCGGCCGTCTCCTCGTCCCAGGTCTCCGGGTTCGGGTTGCCGCCGAGCAGGAAGGTCGTCTTGAGGGCGACGACGCGCGCCTCGCCGGCGTGCTTCAGCGCCTCGAGGGTCCGCTCCCTGTTCTGCGGCAGGAACGAGACCCAGAGCGCACCGCAGAGCCGGTCAGAGGCCTGCACCGAGTCGAGCACGAGCGGGTTCAGGGAGAACGGCTGCTCCTGCTGGGGGATCCCGTAGTTGGAGATCACCAGTGCCCGCTCGACGCCGAGACGGTCCAGGTGGGCCATGTAGTCCCCGGTGGTGGCGAACTCGTAGACCGTGGGCTTGACCGGCTCCTTCAGGTCGTAGAAGCGCCACGCCGCCATCTCTCCGATGTGGCTATGGCCGTCGATCACTCGCCGGGGGACTCGCTCGCTGGCCATGTGCCCACCTCTCACTTGACCGGCCCGGGCCGATCACTTTTGGAAGAGTGGCATCTACTAAAGGAAATCTTCCACGGTGCGGAAGGTGTGTCAAGGGTTGGTGCGGAGGGTGTCGGGGGCTTGGTGCGGAGGGTGTCAAGGGTTCTGCCGGCGCCCGCGCAGCTCCTCGGCCAGCCGCCGCCAGGGCTCCGGCTGGCCGAACGTCTCGGACCGCGCCCAGGGGGCCGCGTCGGTCAGCCAGTCGCCGGTGTGGGGGTCGAGCTGCACCGCCTCGACCCCGTACAGCGGCCCGGCCGTGGCCGGGTCCTGCTGGACGAACATGTGCAGGCCGGCGCCGTCCCGGAGGCGCATCTCGAGTCGGCGGTAGGGCACCGCCGGTGCGTGGGCGAGCGTGCCGCTCTCGTGCAGGAGCACCCACTCGTCGCCCCGCTCCCTGGCCGCCCGGACCCGCTCCATGGCCTGCTCCCGGGCGACCTCGCCAAGGACCTCGCGGTAGCGCAGGCTGAACGCGGCGTCGGTCGCGAGCCCGAAGTCCAGGCCCTCGACGGCCAGGTCCTGTCGCTGGATCACGACGGCCACGAGCTCGGCGGCGCCCGCGTACGCCGCCAGCAGCGCCGCCGGGGTGGTGAGCGGCCGCAGCTCGTCGGCCACGGCCCGCACGAGCTGGATGCTGCGCTCGTAGAGGTCGGGCCGGGTCATGACGACCGGGTAGAGCTGCTCCTCGGCAGCACGCCAGCGGCGCACGACCTCGTCCGGGACCTCGCCCTGGGGGCTCGCAGGGTCGGGAGGCATGGCAGGGATCATCGCGCCTCCAGCAGCGGCGTGGAACCGTTGTGCCAGCTTCCTTGCGTGAACTATCCTAAACGCTGCGTTCGCTATCGTCGATCAAGAGGCCGGGCCTGGTCGCCACGGACCGTGCGCGCCTCCATGCGGGAACGAGGACGTGCCCAGCATGAAGCAGACCGTCGTCCTGGCCTTGGGCGGCAACGCCCTGACCCGCGCCGATCAAGCTGGCACGTTCGAGGAGCAGCAGGCCAACGCGATGACCGCGGACGAGGCCGAGGGCCACCTGCGGGACGGGCAGTTCGCGTGACGGTCGCGCGCACCCGTGTCCACCCGGCCACCTACCTCGACTCGGTCCGGCTGATGGCCGGCTCCCGGGCGATGCTCGAGACGCCGGGGGTGGCGTGGGCGGGGGCGCTGATGGGCACCCCGGCGAATCTCCAGATGCTCGAGTCGGAGGGCTTCGGGTCCGGGGAGCTGCCCACGGTCGGTGCCAACGACCTCGTGCTAGCTGTGCGGGCGGCCTCCGCCGAGGCCGCCGGGGCGGCGCTGGCAACCGCCGAGCGGGCGCTCCTCGGCGAGCCCGGGCGCGAGCCCCAGGCGGGACGCGGGTGCCAGGCGGGACGCGAGCCGCGGCCGAGGACGCTCGACGAGGGGCTCGCCCTGCTCCCGGGGGCCAACACGGCGGTCGTCTCCGTGCCCGGCCCCTACGCGGTGCTCGAGGCTCACAAGGCGCTGTCGGCCGGGCTGCACGTCCTGCTGTTCAGCGACAACGTGCCGGTGGAGCAGGAGGCGGCGCTCAAGGCCCGGGCCCAGGCGGCCGGGCGCCTGGTGATGGGCCCGGGCGCTGGCACGGCCATGCTGGGCGGGATCGGGCTGGGGTTTGCCAACGCGGTCGCCCGGGGCCCGGTGGGGATCGTGGCTGCCGCGGGCACGGGAGCCCAGGAGGTCATGAGCCTGCTCGACCGGTGGGGCGCAGGCGTCTCCCACGTGATCGGCGTCGGCGGCCGCGACCTCTCCCGCCAGGTCGGTGGGCGCATGGCCCGCCTCGCCATCGAGGCCCTCGAGCGCGACGAGGCCACCGAGGCGATCCTGCTGGTGTCCAAGCCGCCCGACGAGGACGTGGCCGCGGCCGTGCTCGACACGGCCGGCACCAAGCCGCTGGTGGCCGTCCTGATCGGGCTCGACGCGCCGATCCCGGAGCGGCGGGGGGTGACGGCGGCCGCCACCGCCGAGCGGGGCGTGCTCGACGTCCTCGCCAAGCTCGGCAGGTCGTGCCCCGACCCCGGGGCCGGGCTCGCGGAGGCGGCCGGGCGTGCCTGCGCGCGGCTCGCGCCGGGCCGGCGTGCGGTGCGGGGCGTGTTCTCCGGCGGCACCCTCTGCTACGAGGCGATGGTGGTGCTGTCGGCCCGGCTCGGGCCCGTCCACTCCAACACGCCGCTGCGGCCGGCCTGGGGCCTCCCGGCCCCGCCGGCCGGCCACATCTGCCTCGACGTCGGCGAGGAGGAGTTCACCAGGGGCCGCCCACACCCGATGCTCGACCCCGGCGCGCGCACCGAGCCCATCCTCCGAGAGGGGCGCGACCCGTCCACGGCAGTGGTGCTCGTCGACGTGGTCCTCGGTCACGGCGTCCATCCCGATCCGGCCGGCGTGCTGGCCCCGGCCTGCGCCGAGGTGATGGCCCAGCGCGGCGGGCCGCAGGTGGTCGCCTACGTCCTCGGCACCGACCGCGACCCGCAGGGCCGCTGGGAGCAGTGCCGGAAGCTGCTGGACGCCGGCTGCATCGTGGTGCCGACGGCGGCCCGCGGCGCGGTCGTGGCCGCCGCCGTCGCCGCCCGTCGCCCCGAGACCGCGGGCGGGGCCCCGTGACGCCGGCGGGCGGGGCCCCGTGACGCCGGCGGGCGGGGTCCCGTGACGCCGGCGGGCGGGGTCCCGTGACGCCGGCGGGCGGGCCCCGTGACGCCGGCGGGCGGGTTCCCGTGAGGCCAGCGGGGGTGGCCCCCGTTACGTCGGCGGGCGGGCCGGGGCCCGGTCGGGAGCAGGAGGAGCGCCCGGTCAGCGCCGACGTCGTCCTGGTGACGTACTCGACCAGGCCCCGGGGCGGTGTGGTGCACACGCTGCAGCTGGCCGAGGCGCTCCACCGGCTCGGCATGCCCGTGCGCGTCGTGGCGCTCGGCGACCCGGAGGCCGGCTTCTTCCGGCCCACGACGGTCCAGCACACCATCATCCCCACGCCGCCGCCAGCACCCGACCTCGAGGAGCGGGTGTTCCGGTCGGTCGACGTCCTCGCCGAAGGGCTGGCCGCCCTGCAGCCCGCCTCCCGCATCCTCCACGCCCAGGACTGCATCTCGGCCCGGGCCGCCGCGCGCGTCCGCGACCTCGGCGCGCCGGTGCTGGTGGTGCGGACCGTCCACCACGTCGACGACTTCACCACGCAGGCGCTGGTCGAGTGCCAGCGCCGGGCCATCCTCGAGCCCGACCACGTCCTCGTGGTGAGCCACTGGTGGCGGCGGGTGCTCGAGGAGGAGTACGGCGTGGCGGCCGAGGTCGTGCGCAACGGGGTCGACGCCGAGCGCTTCGCCCGGGTGCCGGCCTTCGACCCAGGTCCGTTCCGCGCCAGGGTGGGCGCGGAGGGCCGCTTCCTCTTCCTCACCGTCGGCGGCATCGAGCCACGCAAAGGCGCCGCCGAGCTCATCGAGGCAATGGCCGCGCTGCGGCGCACCCTGCAGCCCTCGCCCGTGCTCGCGGTCGTCGGCGGCCACTCGTTCCAGGACTACGCCGCCTACCGCGACCGCGTCCTGACCCGGGCTCGGGCGTCAGGACTCGAGCTGGGCCGGGACGTCGTCCTGCTCGGCACGGTCCCGGACCAGGAGCTTCCCTGCTGGTACCAGGCAGCCGACGCGTTCGTGTTCCCCTCCCTCAAGGAGGGTTGGGGCCTGGTGGTGCTCGAAGCGATGGCCGCGCGTCTCCCCGTGATCGCCACCGACATTCCCGTGTTCCGCGAATACCTGGTCGGCGGGAGGGACGCGCTCCTGGTGGCCCCGGGCGACGTCGCCGCACTGGCGGACGCGATGCGCACGACGGCGACCGACAGCGAGCTGCGGGCGCGACTCGGTGCGGCGGGGCGGCGGGTGGCGACCCGGTTCCGTTGGGAGGACTCGGCCTGCCAGCACGAGGCCGTCTACGCACGGCTCGCCGACCGGTGGGCAGCCTGGCAGTTCGCCTGCTGACCGCCATGGCCCAGGCTCGCTCGAGATACCGCTCGGCCTCCTGGTAGCGGCCCTGGGCTTCGAGCGCGTGGGCGAGCATGGCGGCCACGGCCGGCAGGTAGGCGCGGTCGCTGGCCGAGTCCAGGATCTCGTAGCCACGGCGCAGCTCCCGCTCGGCACCGCGGGCGTCGCCGGCCAGCATCTCCACGTAGGCGGCCATCTGCGCGCTCCCGCCGAGCACCAGCTTGCGCCCGATCTCCTGGATGATCGCCCGGTGGCGGGCCATGAGCTCCCTGGCCGCGTCGAAGTCGCCGCTCATCGCCCGCAGGCCGGCAAGCCCCTTCAACGCGGCGGCCTCGACGTCCCGGCGGCCCCGGGCCTCTGCCAGGATGGCCTCGGTGCGACGGATGCCGTCAGGCACGGGCCTGCGTCCCCATGCCCCGGCGACGGCGAGGTGGCCGAGGCCGGACGCCTCCGCATTTTCGTCTCCGGCCCGCCGGGCGTGCTCGACGGCGCGCGCCGCCGCCGCCTCGCTGGCGGCGATGTGGAGGCGGGTCAGGTGCACCTCGGAGAGCAGCCGCCACGTCTTGGCGAGGCCGGCGTCGTCGCCGAGCCGCTCGAAGACCGGGATGAGCTGCTCCGCGCCACGCATGGTGTCCTCGAGCCAGCCTCCGCGCCCGGCGTAGTACCGCAGCCAGTACCGCCCCAGCTCGGCGTGGGCCTCGGCGCGGCGGTCACCGGTGGCGCGGGCGAGCTCGGTCGCCTGCGTGAGCGTCGCCTCCGCCAGGGACAACCTGCCGCTGTCGGTGAGCGCCCGGGCGAGGTTCGGAAGCAGCTCCAGGCGCCCCGCGTCGGTGTCCGGGAGCAGCGCGGCGGCGCGGCCGAGAAGGTTGGCCGCTGCCGGCATGTCCGCCCGTGCGAAGGCGTGGTTCCCGGCTGCGGCCAGCTGCCCGGCGGCCCGGGCGGCGACGGCTCGCGCCCCGGCGTCGGTCGGTCCCAGCTCGGAGCGGTAGCGGTAGGCCTGCTCGAGGTGGTGGCCGATGATCTCCTCGTACTCGCGCACCCGCTCGCCCACGGTTCGCTCCAGCCAGGCCGCGAAGCGCTCGTGCAGGTCGGCCCTGGCCTGCTTGGGCATGGCGCCGTAGGCGGCGTCGCGGACGAGCAGGTGGCGGAACCGGAACGCCTCCCCGCCGGACAGCCCGGACCGGGCCGAGCGCAGCAGCTCCTTCCTGATGAGCGAGAGCAGGTGGTCCGGGACGGCCGGTCGGACGTCCGACGGTGACAGCTCGACCACTGCCGCCCGCTCGAACACCTCGCCGACGACCGCGCCCCGCTCCAGCACCGCCCGCTCCCAGCCGTCGAGGTGGTCGAGGCGGGCCACCAGGGTCTTGCGGCTGGCCAGCACCTCGAGGAACCGCCGGACGGCCCAGCCCGTCTCCTCCGCCGGCAGCGGCGTCGCCTCCAGGCCGATGAGCCGGCCGATGCGGCCCGCGACCCGTGGCCCGTCGGGGGCGTCGGAGAGCAGCTCGGTCAGCTTGCCCTGGGCCTCGTCGGGCGAGTCGGCGCTCTTGACCTCGGCCGCCCCACGGACGACCTCGGCGATCGGCCAGAAGGTGTTGCCCTCGGCGTCGGGGGGGCAGTGCCCGACCAGGGCGGTGGCCTGCCTGCCGGCAGCGCCGACGGCCTCGGCGACCAGGCGCGACTTGCCCACCCCGGCGGCGCCCAGCACGGTGAGCAGGTGGCAGGTGGACTCCCTGGTGCTCCGTCGGCGGATCCAGTCGAAGAGCCGGAGCTCGTCGTCACGGCCGACCAGCGGGCTGTCCTGGCGGCGGAGGTGGCCAGGGACGTCGGGCGAGACGTCGATGAGCCGGTAGGCAGCGCCGGGGATGCCACTGCCGGCGAGCTGCTCGGGCGTCACCTCGACCACCACCACTGCGTCGCGGGCCAGGTGCCAGGTCCTCCGGTCCAGCAGGATCTCCCCAGGCCTGGCCGCCGCCTCGAGCCGGGTGGCCAGGTTGACCGTGTCGCCGATCACCAGCGCGCCGCCGAGGCGCGCGTCGCCGACCATCACCTCCCCGGTGCTGACCCCGATGCGGATCCTCAGACCGACACCCCAGTCCCGGGCGAGGGCGGCATTCAGCTCCGCAAGGTGGTCCTGCATGGCTGCGGCGGCCCGGACGGCCCGTAGTGCGTCGTCCTCGCGCACGATCGGGACGCCGAACACCGCGACGACCGCGTCCCCGACGAACTTCTGCACCACGCCGTGGTGCCACTCGACCAGCGTCCGCATCGCGTCGAAGTAGCGGGCCATGATCCGGCTGAGCGACTCGGTGTCGAGCCGCTCGCCGAGCGCGGTCGAGCCGGTGACGTCGCTGAAGACGACGGTCACCACCTTGCGGGCGCCGCGCCACCGCCCGCCGGCACCCAGCGGCGCACCGCAGTTGAGGCAGAACCGCGCCTGACCGGGGTTGACCTCTCCACAGTTCGCGCAGGTCACGCCCGCCCTCCACGGCTGTCGCTGGACGGAGGAGCACCAGGATAGGCTGTCACCGCGGTCAGGGCGCGTCCCCGCGGCGCCGCCGAGCGAGCTCGGTGAGCATCTCCCGGTTGACACGGTCGCCGTGCACGACCGCGACCCGGCACGGGGTCACGGCGCGCAGCGTCGCCGTGCGACGGCCCCCTTCGAGCAGCGCCATCTCGCCGAGGATCGCTCCAGGGCCGATCTCGACGACCGGCCGGCCGTCCTGCTCGAGCGACAGGATGCCGTCGAACAGCAGGAACAGCTCCTCGCCCGGTTCGCCCTGCTCGACCAGCGCCTCCCCGGGCGACAGCCGCCGAAACGGCGGGTCGGACCCGATGATGAGGCGGGAGAGCTCCCGTTCCAGGGCGCTCTCCACCGCGGTCACGATCACCGGCGACTCCTCGTCACCCCACGGGCTCTTGTCGCCGAACGACTCCCGGTACCAGGTCTCGAAGTCGATGAAGCCGGTCTTGGCCGCGAGCCGGCCGTCGTGGTCGTAGATCCAGTGGCGGGGGAACGGGCTCGCCCCCACCACCTCGAAGTCCGAGGACCCGTCCGCGTAGATGGTCAGGGCGAGGGTCGACCAGACGGTCGGCGCGGCGAGTTGCGCGAACGGCCTGCGGCGGACGCGGCGGGGCGCCGGCATGCCGGCCCGTCCACCGACCGTCTGGGTGAAGCGCACAGCGTCCTCCCGGACCTCGGGCTCGCCGCGCAGGTCGGGGAAGCTGACCCCGGGGAAGGTCACGCCCAGGCCGGCCACGCGCATGCTGGTGGACCCCATGTGCCCCTTGCCGACGTGCCCGCACCCGGTGACCTTGCCACCGTCCATCTCGACCCAGGCCCGCAGCTCGTTGGCGAACCGGACGGCGCTGGAGGCCAGCAGCGCCTGGAGGTCGGTGAGCCGGTCCGGGGGCGGCATGTCGTAGTGGGCGACACCCATCTCGAAAGGGACCTTGACCATCCCTTCGACAGCGCCCCACGGGATCCAGGAGACGGACACCACCGAGGATTCCATTCTCATGCCAGCAACTCCTCCGCCGAACGCCGGCCCCTGCCGCCACCGGCCTCCATGAAACACCGTTTTGGTCACGCTTGAGGAGGCCCGCTGAGGGCGGTCGCGAGGGCTCCCGGCCTCATCCGAACCGGGAGCCAGCTCCCAGGCGGTGGTCGTGCCCGGGAGAACCGGCCGCCGTGGTGGCGGGCCCTCAGGGTCAGGCTGGGAAGAACCGATGGCCGTGGTGGCGGGCCCTCAGGGTCGTGCCGGGAAGAACCGATGGCCTTGGTGACGAGCTCTCACGCTCAGGGTCTGGGTCGGTTCGGTGCGACCCCATCCCGCGGCCTTCGCCGGCCTGGCCGGGCTCGCCGGGTTGCACATCAGCGAGTGCCGGGCCGGGTGTCAGCTGCTGGAGGTGGTTCCGATGAGGGGCCCAGCGTCCCTGTGGTCGTACTTGATGGCGTACCGCGCATCGCTCGCGGTGGCGATCGGGCTGACCCTGGCCGAGATCCTGCTCGAACTGGCCAGGCCGTGGCCGCTGAAGCTTGCGATCGACAACGCGCTCGGGGACCATCCGCTCCCGGGCTGGCTGTCCCCTCTGTCCGGCCTGTCGCCTGCCGCGCTCAGCGGTGCCGCCGCCGGCGGCTCCGTGCTGCTGGTGGGAGTGTCTGGCCTGGTCGGCTACCTCATCAGGATCCTGACGGGGGCGGCGGCGGAGCGTGTCGGCGCCGACCTGCGCCAGGCTCTGATGGACCGGCTGCTGAGCCTCAGGCTCCGTTTCCACGACCGCAACCGCAGCGGCGAGCTGGTGACCCGGCTGGTCGGCGACGTGAACCGGGTCGAGGACTACCTGGTCGCGGGGTTCACGGTCGTGGTCCCGGAGGTGCTGCTGCTGCTCGGGATGCTGGTCGTGCTGCTGCGGGTCGACCCGGTCCTCGCCTTCGCCGCCCTGGTGGTCACCCCGCTGCTCGCTGGGCTCGCCGTCGTGCGCTGGCGCCGGGTTCGTGCGACCCAGCGGGCGGCCCGGACGGCGAGCGGGCGGCTGTCGGCCAGCGCCGCAGACCTTCTCCGCAACGTCCGGGTGGTGCAGGCGTTCGGCCAGGAGGCGCTGTCCCGTGACAGGTTCGCCGGGCACAACGTGGCGAGCACCGGGGCGGCGCTGCACGCGCTCAAGGTGGAGGCCCGGTTCTCCCCCCTGGCCGACCTCGCGCTCGCGTTCGGCAGCGGGGCGGTGCTGTGGCTTGGTGTGCAGCGCGTGCAGAGCGGCCGGATCACCCTCGGCACCCTGCTCGTGGTGCTGTCCTACCTGGCCAGCCTCTACGGCCCGATCCGGTCGTTGACCCGGATGTCGAGCACGGTGGCGCGCGGAGCCGCGAGCGGCGAGCGGCTGCTCGAGGTGCTGCGAAGCGACGAGGCCGTCGCCGAGCCGGCGCACCCGCTGCCGGTTCCACCGTTCCGCCGCGAGCTGCGGCTCGACCGGGTCTCCTTCGCCTACACGCCCGGGGTGCCGGTGCTGCAGCGGGTGTCGCTGACCGTCCGGACGGGCGAGACGGTCTGCGTCGTCGGGCCGTCCGGGAGTGGCAAGTCGACCCTGCTCGACGTCCTGCTCCGCCTCTACGAGCCGGACTCCGGCGCTGTCCTCGTCGACGGCGTCGACCTGTCGGCCTGCGCGCCGGCCGCGCTGCGGGCCCGGGTCGCCCTGGTCCCGCAGGAGCCGTGGCTGATGGACGGCACGGTGCGGGACAACATCGCCTTCGGACGTCCGGACGTGACCGACGAGGAACTGCTCGCCGTGGCGAAGGAGGCGCTGGTCGACGAGTTCGCGCGGCATCTGCGACACGGCTACGACACGCCGGTGGGGGAGGCGGGCGGCCTGCTCTCCGGCGGGCAGCGGCGCCGGATCGCGATCGCCCGGGCGGTGCTGCGCCGCGCCGACCTGCTCCTGCTTGACGAGCCGACCAGCGGGCTGGACGCCGCCGCCGAGGCGCTCGTCGTCGAGGCGCTCGCGCGCATCGCCCGTGGCCGGACCGTGCTGATGGTGTCGCACCGGCTGTCCCTCGCCGCGGCCGCCGACCGCGTCGTCGTCCTCGATCAGGGCCGGGTGGTCGAGCAGGGGCCGCCGGCCGAGCTGCTGGCCGAGGGCGGCGCGTACGCCCGCCTCTGGGCCCTCTGGCACCCCGTCCCGAGCGACGGGTCACATCCCGCAGGCCAACAGACCGGGAAGGAGGTGATTCGGTGTCGTCTGCCTTCCGGAGTGGCGGGGTGAAGGGCCTCGCCCAGGTGCACGCGGCTGGCTGCGGCTGGCGTACCAGCACGACCAGCAGGTCCTGCAGCAGCCGGTCGCAGTCCTGCGACTGACGGTCCAAACCGGGGCCGGCGGCCTCCCGTGTCGCCGGCCCCGGTCCTCCCGGAGGTGCACGGTGCACGTCCCTGACAACGATGACCCGAGCTCTCGGCGCTCCGCGGCGCCTGCTGAGCCTGCCGAACTCGGTCCGGGTGCTCGACTGACGACGATGACCCGAGATGACCCGAGGTCCCGGTGCTCCGCGGCCGTTGCGTCGGCGCCGCCGGACGCCCGCGTGGTGAGCGTCCCGGGGTCTCCAGCGGCGGTGGGCGCCACGGAGGAAGCCGAGCCGTGGGCGTTCGCCGAGGGCGAGGAGATCGAGCCCGGGCTGCACGCCTGGGCGCGCCTTGGCGACGGGCGACGCTGCGAGACGTGGCTGGCCTGGTCGGTCGCGCACTGGAGCCCGGTCACGGCAAAGCTGCCCAAGCCGGCATTCCTCGGCCACCCGCGGGCCGTTGCCTCGCTGCGGCGCGAGGCCGACCGCCTGGACGGGCTGGCCCACCCCGGTCTCCAGCGACCGCTGGCACGGCGGCTCGACGCCGCCCGCCCGCACCTGCTCTTCGAGTACGTCGAAGGCCCCACCCTGGGCGACCTCGTCGACGACGCGGGACCGCTCAGCCCGATCGACACGGTGCTTGTCGGAATGCAGATCGCCGGCGCGCTGCACTACCTGCACGGCTGTGGCCTGGCACACCTCGACCTGAAGCCCGGCAACGTGGTGCTGCGCGAGGGGCGTCCCGTCGTCATCGACCTCGAGCTGTGCCGGGAGCTCGGCCGCCCTGCCCCATACGGCCGCGCGCGCGGAACGGTCGACTACATGGCGCCGGAGCAGTGCCGCCGCGAGCCGACCGCGGCGAGCATGGACCTGTTCGCCCTCGGCGTCGTGCTGTACGAGGTGGTCACCGGCGAGCCGGCCTACGAGGCGGGGCGGGCCGAGGACGGCCATGTCCGGCCGGCGCAGCTGGCCGGACATGGCCGCCCGGCGCAGCTGGCCGCGCGGCGCCCGCGGGCGCGCGAGGTGCACAGCGGGGTGCCCGTGGAGCTGGACGTCCTGCTGTGGCGGCTGCTGGACCCCGACCCGACCCGGCGGCCGCCGACCGCGGCGGCGCTTCTCGGCGCGCTCGCCGCCCTGCTGCCTCCTGGTGACGAGGGAGTGTGGCCGGGCTGGGCGACCGCGCTGCTGCCGCCCAGAGGGTGAGGGCCTTTCCGCCCCGCTGCCGGACCCCCGAGACCGAGACGTGGACCGGGAGCGGCAGGCGAGTGAGGCCCTTCCCGCGCCGCTGCCGGACCCCCAGTGCGCCGCCTGAGGTGGCGACGGTGACGACCGCTGCCTTGCGTGGTGGCGGAGGACGGTGCCCGCATCGATGCCGTCCGCTGCGAGGGCAAGTCCCGGATCTGCAGCACCAAGCTGCAGGCTCTCAGCCTCAAACGGTGCCGCGGGCCCGCAGGGCGCGGAAGGCCAGCCAGCCCGGTAGCACGGGCAGCCAGAACGTCAGCAGCCGGAACGTCAGCACACCGGCGATCGCCGGCCCGGCGGGCGCGCCGACCGCGGTGAGCCCGGCCACCAGCGCGGCCTCCACCGCCCCCAGCCCACCCGGGGTTGGGCTGAGCGAGGCGACCGCCCAGCCGCCCAGGAAGACCACGGCCACCCTGGCCAGGGGGAGGTGGGCGCCGAACGCCTCCAGGCTGGCATACAGCGCGAGGATGTAGCAGGCGGTCACGCCGGCCGACCCGCCGAGCAGCCGGGTCGCCTTGCCCGGACGGCGAAGGGTCGCGCCCAGGCTGCGCACCCCCGTCCATGCCGGCCACAGCACCCGTGCCCGCACCGCCCGCGGCAGCACACGCCGGCGCAGGGCCGGCGACCAGACCACCACCACGCCGGCCAGGGTGAGCACCGTGACGACGGCGACGAGCACCGGCCAGCGGCTCGGCAGGCGGACCTCGCCGGTGCGGGCGTGGCCGGTCAGGATGGCCGCGGCCAGCAGGGCGGCGACGTGGATGAGCGCGCCGGCGGCGAGGTTCACCGCGACCGCGGCGGTGGCCTGGGCCCGGCTGAGCCCGGCGCGTTCCAGGTAGCGGGCGTTGAGGCCGGCGCCGCCGAGACCGGCGGGCGCCATCGGGTTGGCGAACGACGCGGCGAGCTGCACCGCGGTGGTGCGGCCGAGCGCCAGCTCCTGGCCGGCCGAGCCCACCAGGGCCAGGCCGGCGGCAGGGTAGCTCATCGCCGCCGCCGCCAGCGCGGCCACCAGCCAGGGCCAGCGCGCGTGCTCGAGCGCGTCGAGCGTCTGGCGCAGCTCCCCGACTTGGGGCAGCAGCAGGTGCACGGCGAACAGGCCGCCGAGCAGCAGCAGCACGGTAGCCGGCCGGATGCGGACCGGCGGCTCCGGCCGGGGGGCCTGGACGCCCGGGTGGCGCCGCGCCAGCATGCCGCTCCAGCGGCCCGCTGCCCGCCTCGCCCAGCTTCTTGACCGGTACGTGCCTCGACTCACCACATCGTCACTTTCCGCCCTCCGGCACCCTTTCATCACTACTCGACTGGCTTGCTCAGCGGGCGCGGTGTCGGCCGGGTCGGGGAGAATACCAGGAGGGGCATCGACCGCGGCACACGGGGAGGGCCGGCTGGTGCAGTCCCAGCAGGACGTCACCGGGGCATCCTCGGAGACCCGGTGACCCTGGCATGACCCGGCGACCGAGGGTTCCGCGCCCGGGCGGGCCGCCCCATACTGGGGTCATGACCCCGCCCGCCGGCACGCCCGAGGCGCGACCGCCCGGTAGCCAGACCAGGGCGGCGAGCTGGCGCTGGCGGGCCTTCCGGCGGCTGCTCGAGACCCAGGCCGCCCACGCCGCGGGCGACGTGCTGGTGGCCGTGGCCCTGGCCGACACGGTGTTCTTCTCGGTGCCGCTGGGGGAGGCCCGGGCCAAGGTCGCGCTGTACCTCGCCCTCACGATGGCGCCCTTCGCGGTGCTCTCGCCGCTGGTGGGGCCGTGGCTGGACCGCCGGGCCGGCTCCTACCGGGTCGCGATCGTGGCGGCCATGGCCGGCCGGGTCGTGCTCGCGGTCCTGCTGTCGAGCCGCGTCCAGCAGCTCGCGCTCTACCCGCTCGCCTTCGGCCTGCTCGTGCTGTCGCGCGTGCACGGCGTGAGCCGCTGCGCCCTGGTGCCGGAGGCGAGGCCCCCGGACCGCTCCCTGATGTGGGCCAACGGCCGGGTGGCGGTCATCTCGGTCGGCGCCGGCGCCGCCGCGTCCGGCCCCGCGCTCGCGCTGAACCACTGGGTGGGGACGGGCGCCACCCTGTGGACCGCCGCGGTGGTGTTCGCTGCCGGCGTGCTGGCCGCGACCGGGCTGCCGAACGGCGAGGGCGAGGGTGAGGCCAGGCCGCGGGAACGGATCCGGCGCTACCAGGAGCTGCTCACGCCCCGCCTGCTGGCCGGTGGCATCGCCATGGCCACGCTGCGCTCCGCGGTCGGCTTCGCCACCTTCCTGCTCGCCTTCCTGCTCCGGGCCGACGGCCAGGGCGGCAAGGGGCTCGCGATCACGGTGGCCGCCGCGGCGGCCGGAGGGTTCGCCGGCTCGGTGACCGCGCCGGCACTCCGGGCGGTGCTGCGGGAGCCGGTGCAGCTGCTCGCCTCGCTGGCCCTGACCGTGGTGGCCGCCGTGTGGGCGGCCTTCGGCTTCGGGCTGCTGCGCGCCGGCGTTGTCGCCGCCCTGGTCGGCTTCTCGGCGGGTGCCGGCCGGCTGGCGTTCGACAGCCTGGTGCAGCACGAGGCACCCGACCACGTGCGCGCCCGGACCTTTGCCCGCTACGAGACGATCTTCCAGCTCTGCTGGGTGGCGGCGGCGGCCGTGGCCACCGCCGTCCCGTTCGGCCCGGCCCCCGGGCTGTGGGCGCTCGCGTGGATCTGCCTCGGCGGCCTCGCCCTGTCGGCCTGGGGGCTGCTGCACTCGGCCGGGAGAGCCCCCGCCCCGCCCCGCCTGGCCCTCTCCGACCGCCTGCGGCCGCTGTCTGGTCGCCTGCGACCGGCCAGGGCGCCCCAGGCGCCCGGCCAGCGCCCGGGCCAGGGCGTCCCGAACCAGGGGGACGAGGCTGGTGCGGGCGAGGCTCCCGAGGCGGACCTGGGGGTCAGCGAGCGGTCCAGCCGCCGTCCATGGTGAGCGAGGCGCCGTTGACGAACGAGGCGGCCGGGGAGCACAGGAACGCCACCAGCTCGGCCACCTCCTCGGGCTCCAGCAGGCGCTTGATCGCCGGCTCGGTGAGCATGACCCGCTCCACCACCTCCTCCTCGTCCAGCCCGTGGATCCTGGCCTGATCCGCGATCTGGTTCTCGACCAGCGGCGTGCGCACGTATGCGGGGCAGATGCAGTTGGAGGTCACCCCGCGCGGCCCGCCCTCGAGCGCGACCACCTTGGAGAGCCCCTCGAGGCCGTGCTTGGCGGCCACGTAGGCGCTCTTGAACGGCGAGGCGCGCAGCCCGTGGACCGAGGAGATGTTCACGATCCGGCCCCACCCGCGCTCGTACATCCCGGGCAGGACCGCGCGGACCAGCCGGAACGGCGCTTCGAGCATGACCCGCAGCAGCAGCGAGAACCGCTCGGGCGGGAACTCCTCGACCGGGGCCACGTGCTGGAGCCCGGCGTTGTTGACCAGGACGTCGGCGGCCACGTCGAGGTCGAGCGGCCCGGCCAGGTCGACCACCAGGGCGTGGCCGCCCACCTCGCCTGCCACCCGCTCGGCGCCCGCCCGGTCCACGTCGAGCACGGTCACCTCGGCCCCGGCCGCGGCCAGCCGGCGCGCGCAGGCCTCTCCGATGCCGCTGGCCGCCCCTGTGACCAGCGCGGTGCGTCCTCGCAGGCCCACGGTTCCCGCCGCCGGCCCACCACCCTCGCTCATGCCGCCTCACCTCCGCCGTCGACTGTCTGGCAGCCATGCCCGCGCCGGGCCGCGGCCACGCGTGTACCTCGGCGGCGCCATCTTCGGGCTGCTGTTCTCGTTCCCATTGTTCTGGCTCATGAACACCAAGGTGTCCTCAACGTCCGAGCTCGTGCTTGAGCACCTTGCCGAGGGCGTTGCGGGGCAGCTTGTCGACGTAGCGGACGCTCCGCGGACGCTTGAACGAGGCCAGGCGGTCGGCGGTGAAGGCGAGCAGGTCGTCGGGCGCGGGCGGCTCGCCACTGGCCACGACGTAGGCGGTGACGACCTCGCCCCACTCCTCCGACGGCGTGCCCACGACCGCGACCTCGGCGACCGCCGGGTGCTCGAGCAGCAGCTCCTCGACCTCGCGCGGGTAGACGTTGTAGCCGCCGGTGATGATCAGCTCCTTGGTGCGCCCCTCGATGCGGAGGTACCCGCGCTCGTCGTAGCTGCCGAGGTCGCCGGTGTGGAACCAGCCGCTCGCGTCGATCGCCTCGGCGGTGGCATCCGGGTTGCGCCAGTAGCCGGCGAACACGTTCGGCCCCCGCAGCATCACCTCGCCCTCGTGGCCGCCGTCCAGCCGCAGCTCGACGCCTGGCAGGGGCAGCCCCACGGTGCCCGGCCGCCGCTCTCCCTCGTAGGGGTTGGAGACGTTCATGAGCGTCTCGGTCATCCCGTACCGCTCGAGAATGCACTGGCCGCCATGCTCGGCCAGCCGCTCGGACACCGTCGGTGGCAGGGGCGCCGAGCCCGAGACGCAGAGCCGCAGCCGGGCCAGCTCGCCGACCCGGGGGGAGGCGGCCAGCCGCGTGTACATCGTTGGCACGCCGAAGAACAGGGTGGGCGCGTGCTCCCGGGCGGCGTCGAGCATCCCGTGGGCCGTGAAGCGGGGCAGCAGCGCCGCGGACGCACCCGCGAGCAGGGTCCCGTGGAGCCCGACGCAGAGCCCGTGGACGTGGAACAGCGGGAGCGCCAGCAGCAGCCGGTCCTCCTCGGTCCAGCGCCAGGCCAGGCGGAGCGCCTCGGCGCCGGCCAGCAGGTTGGCGTGGCTGAGCACGGCCCCCTTGGGCGCGCCGGTGGTGCCCGAGGTGTAGCAGAGGAGCGCCGGTTCGCCCGGCCCGGCCGCGTCCAGGTCGGGGGGGTCCCCGGCTGGCAGGTCGACCTCCGGCGCGAGGGTCAGCAGGTCGCCGCCGGCGGCCCGGCGGGCCCAGGCGGCCCGCTCGCCGTCGTCCATGACGGCCGCGCGAGGCTCGGCGTCGCCGACGATGTGGGCGATCTCGCGCTCGGTGTAGGCGGTGTTGACCGGGACCGCGACGGCGCCGAGGCGGAGCAGGCCGACGTAGGCCTCGACCAGCGCGAGCGAGGGCCCGGCGCTGCACAGCACGCGGTCGCCGGGCCGCAGCCCGGCCCGGTGGAGCCGCCCGGCCACCAGCCGGCTGGCCTCCTGGAGCCCAGCCTGAGTCGTCCAGCCCCGGCCCGCGTCCCAGAGCGAGGGCCGGCCAGGCGCCGCCTCGGCCCGCCGCCGCCACGCGGCCGGCAGGCTCCCTTCGGCGAGCAGGTCGAGGCTGTCCGGGTCCACGCCCGGGGGCAGGTGGATCTCCCAGCCCTGCCCCTCTTCGCTGGTCATCGCGTGCCCCCTTGTTGGCGCCGGCCGTTCCCGCGCTGCGCACCGCGGCCTCCCGTATCCTCGGTCATCCCCGTGCGGGGCGATCTGGAACGGCCCGGACCGCGCGGGTGGTCGCCTGCTCGTCCTGCTTGCCCGCCTGAGCCTCGGCGCCGGCTCGTGGTTCGCGCAAGCCCCGAACCGGCCGCCGGCCGTTGACAGCGCGGCTGGCCAGCCAACAAGATCCGTTCCTACCTGGCGCGACCTGGAACGGGAGGAGACCGTGGGAGACGGGACCCGGGCGCAGGGGCGCCTGACCCTCGAGGAGCTGCGGGCCGAGGTCGATGCCGGCCGGATCGACACCGTCCTGATCGCCATCGCCGACATGCAGGGCCGGCTGCAGGGCAAGCGCCTGGCCGCCACCCACTTCCTCGACGAGGTGGTCGAGCACCACGCCGAGGGCTGCAACTACCTGCTCGCCGTCGACGTGGACATGAACACGGTTGCCGGCTACGAGATGAGCTCCTGGGACAAGGGGTACGGCGACTTCGTGTTCCGGCCCGACCTCACCACCCTGCGCCGCATCCCCTGGCACGAGGGGACCGCGCTGGTCATGTGCGACCTCGAGTGGGAGGACGGCAGCCCGGTGGTCGCCTCCCCGCGCCAGATCCTGCGCCGCCAGCTCGCCGAGCTGGCCGAACGAGGCTGGCAGGCCCTGGTCGGCACCGAGCTCGAGTTCATCGTGTTCCACGACAGCTACGAGGACGCCTGGCGCAAGGGCTACCGCAGCCTCGAGCCGGCCAACGCCTACAACGTCGACTACTCCCTGCTCGGAACGGCCCGCATCGAGCCGCTGCTGCGCCGCATCCGCAACTCGATGGCGGGCGCCGGCCTCACGGTCGAGTCGGCCAAGGGGGAGTGCAACTACGGCCAGCACGAGATCGCCTTCCGCTTCGCCGAGGCGCTGGCCACCGCCGACGGGCACGTCATCTACAAGAACGGGGCCAAGGAGATCGCCGCCCAGGACGGCTGCAGCCTCACGTTCATGTCCAAGTACAACGAGCGCGAGGGCAACTCCTGCCACATCCACCTGAGCGTCCGCAGCACCACGGACGAGCCGGTCATGGCCGCAGGGGAGGGTTCCGGGGAACCCGGGACGGGTGCGGGACCCGGGACGGGTGCCCCGGACGGTCGGGGTCACGGCATGTCCGAGCTGGGCGAGCAGTTCCTGGCCGGTCAGCTCGCCTGCCTGCGCGAGCTGACCCTGTTCCTGGCTCCCAACGTGAACTCCTACAAGCGGTTCGCCAAGGGCAGCTTCGCACCGACCGCGGTGGCCTGGGGCCGCGACAACCGCACCTGCGCGCTGCGGCTGGTCGGTCACGGCCCCTCGCTGCGGCTCGAGAACCGCGTGCCCGGCGGCGACGTCAACCCCTACCTCGCCATCAGCGCCATCGTCGCCGCCGGCCTCCACGGCATCGACAAGGGCATGTCGCTCGAGGACGAGTTCGTCGGCAACGCCTACGAGTCGGACAAGCCGACCGTGCCCGCGACCCTGCGCGAGGCGCGCGAGCTGTTCGCCCAGAGCGAGGTGGCCAGGCAGGCGTTCGGCCCCGAGGTGGTCGACCACTACTGCAACATGGCCCGGGTCGAGCTGGACGCGTTCGACACCGCGGTCACCGACTGGGAGCGCTACCGGGGCTTCGAGCGCCTGTGACCCCGACGGGCGCAACCCCCACCGAACAGGGGGGAATGCGGGGGCGCTGGCCCCGCAGCTGGACCTGGAAGGGGTTGGTAAGGATCGGACGGCTGCACGGCAAGGTTGCGGTCATCACCGGCGCCGCCAGCGGCATCGGCCGCGAGAGCGCGCTCCGCTTCGCGGCCGAGGGCGCCAGGGTGTGCGTCGTCGACCTGGCCGACGACGCCGGCAAGCAGGTGGCCGGCGAGGTCGACGGGCTCTACGTCCACGCCGACGTGACCAGCCAGGAGGACGTCGAGCGGGTCTACGCCGAGACCGCCGAGCGCTTCGGCGGCATCGACGTCCTGTTCAACAACGCCGGGATCTCCCCGGCCGACGACGCCTCGATCCTCGACACCACGCTGGAAGCCTGGCAGCGGGTGCAGGACGTGAACCTCAAGGCGGTCTTCCTCTGCTGCAAGCACGGCATCCCCCACCTGCTGCGGCGGGGCGGGGGCTCGGTCATCAACACCGCCTCGTTCGTGGCCGTCATGGGCGCCGCCACCTCGCAGATCTCCTACACCGCCTCCAAGGGGGGCGTGCTCGCCCTCACCCGGGAGCTGGGCGTCGAGTTCGCCCGCCGGGGGGTGCGCGTGAACGCCCTCTGCCCCGGGCCGGTGAACACCCCACTGCTGCAGGAACTGTTCGCCAAGGACCCCGAGAAGGCGGCCAGGCGGCTGGTGCACCTGCCGATGGGCCGGTTCGCGGAGGCCGAGGAGATCGCCGCCGCCGCGGCCTTCCTCGCCTCCGACGACGCCTCCTACATCACCGCCAGCACGTTCCTGGTCGACGGCGGGCTCACCTCGGCCTACGTCACGCCCGGGTAGGGCGTGTCAGGGTAGGGCGTGTCGGGGTAGGGCGTGTCTGCATGCTGTCGCCCGCCTGGGGCGGAGGCGGCGACCAGGGCGTCGAACAGGCTAGGGAACGGTGGTGCTGGTGCTCGTGCTGCTCGAGGTGGGGGTGGACGTGGTGGTCGATCCGCCTGGTGGCCCTGGCGGGCCCGGGCCACCGCCGCCCGGGCTGGGCAGGCAGCCGGCGCCGCTCGGCTGCTCCACGCAGGTGCCGCCGCCCCGCAGGGCCGACCTGATGCCGCCCTGGAGGTAGATGAGCGCGGCGGAGAGCAGCAGCACGGCGATCGCGACCATCAAGGCATAGGAGACCGCGGTCACGCCTCGTTCACCCATCGCCCGGGAAGGGCGATCTTGCCAGCTCAGCGGGTGCCTCCGCGGTCCGGGACGGGACTCCCTCAGCCTGTCCGCAACCGCTGCATCTTAGTCGCTGCGTCAAGGTCGTGCGCTGGCGGCTCGGGCCGGGCCCCCTCGGCCAGCGGCAACCGCAGGGTGAAGGTCGAGCCGTGGTGGAGCACGCTGGCCACCTGGATCTCCCCGCCCATCGCCCGGGCCAGCTCGCGGGCGATGTAGAGCCCGAGGCCGGTGCCGCCGGTCGTCATCGTCATCGGGTCCTCGACCCGGTGGAACTTGTCGAAGACCCGCTCGAGCTCGTCGCGGGGGATGCCCCGGCCCCGGTCGGCCACGGACGCCCTCGCCCAGCCGCCCTCCCGCACCAGCGCGAGCACGATGGGCTGGTCCGCCGGGGAGTACTTGTGCGCGTTGGACAGGAGGTTGGCGAGGATCTGGGAGAGCCGCATCGGGTCGGCCTCGACCACCACCGGCTCGCCTGGCAGCTCGAGGGTGAGGCGGGAGGCGGGCTCGCGGAGCCAGTCGGCGGCCGCCTTCCTGGCCGCGCCGGCCAGGTCGGTGCGCTCGAGCTGCAGGCCGGGGGTTGCCGAGCCGGGCTGGCCCGAGGAGATGCGCGACGCCAGCAGCAGGTCCTCGATGAGCCGGGCCATGTGCTCGGCCCGCTCGGCGACCACCCGCAGGATCTCCTGCCGCTTCTCCTCGGCCAGCCTGGGCCCCTTGGACCGCAGCAGCTCGACGTAGCCCTTGATCGGCGTGATCGGGGTGCGCAGCTCGTGGGAGACCGTGGCCACGAAGTCCGCCTTGAGCCGCTCGGTCTGCCGGATCGCGGTGACGTCGTGGACGATCACCACGTCGGTGGTCCAGGCGCCGCCCTCGAACAGCAGGGAGTGGTTGCAGCGCAGCCACCGCTCCAGGCCCTCCCTTGTCTGGACGCGAACTTCGGCCGAGGCCCGCGGGTTGGCCGGCCCGGTGCCGGCCAGGAGGTCCTCGAGGGTGACCAGGGTGCCGCTCGGGTCGGGGCCGGCCAGCCACTCGTTGTAGGCCAGCCCGACCGCCTCGTCCCCGGGCACCCCGGTGATCCGCTCCATGGCCTCGTTCCACAGCCGGACCCGGCCTCTCCCGTCGAGCAGCAGGATCCCGTCGGAGGAGAGCCCGAGGATCTGCTCGAGCTTGGACTTCTCCTCCTTGAGCTGGGCCACCTGGGTCGCGTTGCTGAGGGTGACCGCCAGCCCCGACGCCAGCGGGGACAGCAGCTGCAGGTCGCGGCCTGAGAAGCGGGCCGCCATCCCACCCAGCCGCCGCCTGGGCCCGCCCAGGTCGCCGAGCAGGATCATGCCGTGGTGCCTGCCCTGGGCGACGAGCGGCGCCGCGAGCACCTCGCGCCAGCCGGCCGGGGCCCGGCCACCGCTCCCGATGACCGGGGTGGTGGCGTCCCCGAGCAGCCGGAGCGCGGCGAGGTCGGCGTCGCTGGCCGGGCCGAAGCAGAAGCCGCCAGCCCCGTAGATCGCGCCGAACGGCCGGTCGGCTCCCTGGGCGAACAGCAGGCGCGCCTCGCCGACCCGGAACAGCTCGGCCACCCGCGGCAGCACGTCGGGCAGCACATCGTCGAGGACCAGGGAGGACGACAGCGCCTGGCCCACCTCGTAGAGATGCTGGAAGCGGTCGCGCTCCTCGGTCTCGCGGGCGGCCGAGCGGTAGGCGAGGTGGAGCGTTGCCACCGGCAGCAGCACCGAGGGCAGCATGACCGGCGCGTGCAGCCAGAGCGCGACCGCGATGAGGCCGACCGAGGAGTTGCCCAGGAAGACCAGGGTCGAGGTCTTCGACGACTCGCGCACCACGTCCCTGACCGGGCGACCCTCGATGGTCGCGAGGAGCTGGCTGATGAGCAGCAGGTTGAGGAGCGCGAACAGGGCCACGGCAGCCGCCATCGCGCCCAGGCTGCGGGTGGCGAGCACGCGCTCGGGGTCGGCCGCGGCGTGGTAGACGAGGATCGCCGGGCCGAGCGCGGTGGCGTACATGCCCAGGTTGAACGCCACCTTGACCAGGGGCCGGGCCTGCACGACCTGGGCCACGAGGAAGCCGGCCAGGGAGACGGCCATCGCCTGCCCGGCAGGCAGGAGGGCGATGTTGGCCACCACCATGCCCTCGTAGAGGGTGAGCATCTCGACCTCGCCCCGGTGGCGGAGGTGCAGGCCGCCCAGCTCCGACGCGGCGGTGAGGGCGAGCAGGACGGCGAGCTGGCCGGCGACGGCGCGGTCCCAGCGCCCTGGGGCGGTCGAGATGACCGCGACGGTGGCCACGGCGCCGGCCACCACCACCATGGCGATGAACCGCCGCGGCCTTGGCGGCAGGCCGGTCACTGCCGCGGCGGGCCGCCCGCGGACCGGTCGCTGATCACCCAGTTCCTGGCTGGCCGGGCCTTGCACGCTTCAGGCGAAGCGGCAGGCGGAGCGGCCGGGACGGGCGGAGCGGCCACGGCGGGCGGAGCGGCCGGAGCGGCCACGGCGGGCGGAGCGGCCGGAGCGGCCGGAGCGGCCGGAGGCGCGGCTCCGGCCTCGGGCGCCCTGGTGGGCTGCACCTGCGACACCTCCAAGCTCGCCGCGACACCTCCAAGCCCGCTGCTCGCCGCCGGGTTGAGCGGCCGCGCCGCGCCCCGCCCGTCCTCGAGCGGGCACGGTGGCAGCGGGTCGTCCCAGTCATCGGAGCCGCCGCCGGTCGCCTTGATAGCCCTTCTGAGCTGGCCCGACAGGGTCAGACCGTTGCCCCCGAGACGGCCCGTGGTGCTAGGATCGCGCGGCTGTACCAGCGACCCGGCCCAGCAGCTGTACCGCGACCCAGCCACCTGAACAGGAGCGCAAGCAGGCCCATGTCGACCGTTCTTCGCCGCCTTCCCCGCCTCGTCCTGCTCGCCTCCGTCCTGGCCGCCCTCGGCGCCGTCCTGCTCGCACTGGCCGCCAGCCCGGTCGCCGCCCAGTCCGCCCAGGCGCAGGGCGCCAAGGAGATCGACGGCACGGCCGACAACAAGTGGGTGCCCTCCACGCTCACGATCCAGCCCGGGCAGTCGGTGACCTTCAAGGTCGCGGGCGGGGCGACCCACCCGGTCGGGTCGGGGAGGTCCCCGACCGCCAAGGACAACCGGTTCGACGCCTCGAAGTGCCAGCTCGCCCAGATGTCGAAGGTCGGCGACTCCTGCACGGTCAAGTTCCCCAAGGCGGGCAGCTACCCGTTCTTCTGCGAGATCCACTACGCCCTCGGCATGACCGGGACCATCCAGGTCGGCAAGGGCGGCCCCGGGACCACGACGACCGCACCGTCCAACGGCGGGGGCGGCAGCAACGTGGTCGCCCCGCCGTCCACCGGCGCGCCGACGCCGCCGGGCAGGCCCGTGATCTACTACGCCGGGTACGGCCTGGTCGCCGGAGGCGTGCTGCTCGCCCTGTTCGCCTTCGCCAGCTACATCCGCTACGCCCCCAGCTTCCGGCGCGAGAACCGCTGACCCGGGGACGGCGGCGCGGACGGGGCTTCGAGCTTCGTCACGATCGGCACCGAGAAGGCCAGGGGCGGCAGCTGACCCCGGCCACCGGCACGGACCGGGGCTTCGAGGGGTAGCCTGGACGCTGCCCGCCGTCTCGCCGTCCTGGAGCACCAGTGGTCTCGACCGCGACCCCGACCGACGTCCCCGACATCGTCGACTGGAACCTGGCCGCCCGCGTGGGCCGGCGGGTGGCCGGCGGCGAGCCCCTGTTGGTCCCCGAGGCCTGGTCCCGCCAGTTCACCGACGTCTCGACAACCGCCGACCAGGCCGTGGCCGAGTTCACCGGCCTCGGAGGCGAGCTGCCCCCGCCGGTCGCCGTGCCGCTCGACCGCGGCCAGTGGGTCGAGTCCAACCTGGCCACCCTGCGCCGGGTGCTCCGCCCGGTGGCCGAGAAGGTCGCGGCCCGCAAGGCCTGGCAGGACCAGGGGCCGGTGCCGTCGGCCATGCGCTCGGGCACCAGGGCGCTGACCGGCGCCCAGGCCGGCACCCTGCTCGGCTACGTGGGGCAGCGCGTGTTGGGCCAGTACGACCTGCCGGTGCCCGGCCCCGAGACCGACGGGGAGGGCACGGTCTGGTACGTGGTTCCCAACATCGCGGGCACCGAGCGGCGGTACGGGTTCCGGCCGGCCCACTTCCGGCTCTGGATCGCCCTGCACGAGACCGCCCACCGGCGGCAGTTCCGCGGCGTGCCCTGGCTCCCCGGCCACATCCAGGGCCTGCTCGACGAGTACCTGGGCTCGGTCGAGATCGACGACGAGGCGCTGCGGCGCATCGGCCGGCGAGCCCAGTCGGTGGCCCGCCGGGCGGTGGCCGGCGACCGGATCGAGCTGCTCGACTTCCTGCTCACCTCCCAGCAGCGGGAGATCGTGGACCGCATGCAGGCGACCATGAGCGTGCTGGAGGGCCACGGCGAGTGGGTGATGGACCAGCTCGGGGCCAGGCTCGTGCCCGGCCACGACGAGATGCACCAGGCCCTGCGCGACCGCCGCAACAGTGCCAGCCCGGCCGACCGCTTCTTCCAGCAGGTGCTCGGCTTCCGGCAGAAGCTCGACCAGTACTCCAACGGCGAGCGCTTCGTCCGCAGCCTCTACGACCGGGGCGGCATGGATGCGGTCAACCTGGTGTTCGCGGCGCCCGAGGCGCTCCCAACCAAGGACGAGGTCCGCAACCCGGACCGCTACCTGGCCCGCCGGGGCTAGAACCGAGGGAGCGATGGCGCAGGCGCCGGCCGCCCTCCGGCTGGTGGCCGACCGGGCCGCCCGGGCCCTGGCCGCGACCGGGGCGCCCGCGCCAGGCGACGCGGTCGCGGTGGCGGTCTCCGGCGGCGCCGACTCCCTCGCGCTGCTGCATGCCCTGCGCACCCTGGCCGGGCCGCGCGGCTGGCGCCTGCACGTGGTGACCGTCGACCACGGGCTGCGGGACGGCTCGGCCGCTGACGCGGCGTTCGTGGCAGGCCACGCCGCCGAGCTGGGCCTGCCGGTCCGGGTGGTGACGGTGGCCCCAGCCGAGCTGGCCAGGCACCGGGCGGCCGGGCCCGAGGGCGCCGCCCGGGCCGCCCGCTACGCAGCCCTGCACGCCGCCGCCGGCGAGGCAGGCTGCGCCTGGCTGGCCACCGGCCACACCAGGGACGACCAGGCCGAGACGGTCTTGCTCCAGCTCGTGCGCGGCACCGGTCCGGACGGGCTGGCCGGCATGGCCGTCCGCACCGGCCGGGTGCTCCGGCCCTTGCTCTGGGTCGCCAGGGCCGAGACGCAGGCCTGCTGCGCCGCGCTCCGGCTCGCCTGGCGGGTCGACCCCAGCAACGACGACCCCCGGTTCCTCCGCAACGCGGTCCGCGCCCGGGTCCTGCCCATGCTCGAGGAGCTCCGGCCCGGTGCCACGGCCGCCCTCGCCCGCACCGCCGAGCTGGCCAGGGACGACCGCGACTGGGCCGAGACGGCCACGGCCGCCGCCCTCGCCGCCCTCACCGGCCACGGCCCGGCCGGGGTGCCGCCAGACGAGCCGGGCGGGGTGGGGCACGGCGGGGCCTCTGGGGAGCAGCCGGGCGGGGTCGGGCACGGCGGGGCGCCCGGGGTGCCGCCGGACGAGCCGGGCGGGGTGGGGCACGGCGGGGCGCCCGGGGTGCGGCTGCCGTGCGGTCCGCTTGCCGCGCTGCCGCTGGGCCTGGGTCGCCGGGTCGTGCGGGCCGCCGCCCAGCGGGCCGGCCAGCCGCTCCCTGGCGCGGCCGCAACCGACGCCATGCTCGCCCTGGCCCGCGGCGCCCCTTCCGGGCGCGAGGCATCCTGGGCCGGCGGCGGCCGGGCCGTGCGCGAGGGCGACGCTATCCTGCTCCCCGCGCTCGGCCCGGGTGCGGAGCGGGACCCAGTGGATCCCGCCGTTCCGGGCGGTTGACGCAACCGGTAGGCTTGCGTTCCCCGACCGGCGGGCGCTCCATGGCCGCGCCGTCAGGTCAAGCATCGGGCCCCGGTCAGGGCCCTTCGTCCGAGGAGCAGGCGGGTGTTCGAAGACGACATCGAGTCGGTGCTGCTCACCGAGGAGCAGGTCCAGGGGAAGGTCCGGGACCTGGCAGCGCAGATCTCCAAGGACTACCACGGCCGCGACGTGCTGCTGGTCGGGGTGCTCAAGGGCGCCTTCATCCTCATGGCCGACCTGGCCCGTTGCCTGACGGTCCCGCACGAGTTCGACTTCATGGCGGTCTCGTCCTACGGCTCGGCGACCCAGACCTCCGGGGTGGTCCGCATCCTCAAGGACCTCGACCGCGAGATCCAGGGCCGCGACGTGCTCATCGTCGAGGACATCATCGACTCCGGCCTGACCCTGAACTACCTCCTGAAGAACCTGCGGAGCCGCCGGCCGGCCACCCTCGAGGTGTGCGCGATGCTCTACAAGCCCGAGCAGCTGAA
Source organism: Actinomycetes bacterium (assembly GCA_036000965.1). Taxonomy (NCBI): domain Bacteria; kingdom Bacillati; phylum Actinomycetota; class Actinomycetes; species Actinomycetes bacterium. The sequence continues at coordinate 12,716 of DASYUT010000265.1, read as the reverse complement.
GGCCGACATCGAGGTCAAGTACGTGGGCTTCGACATCCCCTCGGTGTTCGTGGTGGGCTACGGGCTCGACTACGCCGAGCGGTATCGGAACCTGCCGTTTGTGGCCACCCTCAAGCCGGAGGTGTACCGAGGCCGCTGACCCGCCCGCTGACCCCGGGCATCCCCGCGCTGACCAGCGCAAACGCGCGCGGCTGGTCGTTGCCGGGCCGAGATGCCGATGCTACGATGGCAAGTCCGTACAGCTCAAAGCTGCGCCTTGTCCGGGGTGTGGCGCGATCGCCGGGCTCCTTTATGTCGAAGGTCGTGCCACTATGGCCCGGGGAGCTTGCGATTCGGCGCACCTCTCCGCGACGTAGCTCGGAAGGAGGCAGGGGTTCGGACGAGGGTTCGGTGTGCCGGCGTCCGCGGCGGCTCACGGTCTAGGAGCTCCAACCCCCACGCACAACGATGCCCAATCTGAACCGGCTGTTCCGAGGACCAATGGCGTACCTGCTGTTGATCCTCGTGCTCGTGTTCCTCTTCTTCAGGTACTTCACCGCCGCCCCGCCGGTGCAGCAGGTCAAGCTCTCCGACGTCGTGTCGAGGATCGAGGCGGGCCAGGTCCAGGACGCCGTCCTCAGGGACCAGGACCAGAAGATCAAGGGCACCTTCAAGGACGGCAAGAAGTTCGAGTCCTCCTACACCGAGCTGCAGGGCAAGGACCTGTTCGCCTTGCTCGACAAGCAGAACGTGCCCACCAAGGTCGACCCCAGGGGCCAGTCCCTGTTCATCCAGATCCTGCTCCAGCTCCTGCCCTTCGCCCTCATCCTGCTGCTGTTCTTCTTCCTGATGCAGCAGATGCAAGGTGGCGGCAACCGGGTCATGAGCTTCGGCAAGTCCAAGGCGCGCCTGGTGACCAAGGACCAGCCCAAGATCACCTTCCAGGACGTGGCCGGGGTGGACGAGGCCGTCGAGGAGCTGCAGGAGATCAAGGAGTTCCTCGAGAGCCCGGCCAAGTTCCAGGCCATGGGCGCCAAGATCCCCAAGGGCGTGCTGCTGTTCGGCCCGCCGGGAACCGGCAAGACCCTGCTCGCCCGGGCCGTGGCCGGCGAGGCCGGGGTGCCGTTCTTCTCCATCTCGGGCTCGGACTTCGTCGAGATGTTCGTCGGCGTCGGCGCCAGCCGCGTCCGCGACCTGTTCGAGCAGGCCAAGGCCAACGCGCCCGCGATCGTGTTCGTGGACGAGATCGACGCGGTCGGCCGCCAGCGCGGCGCCGGCCTCGGCGGCGGTCACGACGAGCGCGAGCAGACCCTGAACCAGCTCCTGGTCGAGATGGACGGCTTCGACGTGAAGTCGGGCGTGATCCTGATCGCGGCCACCAACCGGCCCGACATTCTCGACCCGGCGCTGCTGCGCCCCGGCCGCTTTGACCGCCAGATCACCGTCGACCGGCCAGACCTCAAGGGCCGGCTCGACATCCTCAAGGTCCATGCCCGGGGCAAGCCGATCGCTCTCGACATCGAACTCGAGGTGCTGGCCCGCCGCACCCCCGGCTTCACCGGCGCCGACCTGGCCAACGTGGTCAACGAGGCCGCGTTGCTGTCGGCCAGGCACGGCCGCAAGGAGATCGACGGCGAGGAGCTCGAGGAGGCCATCGACCGGGTCATCGCCGGGCCCGAGCGCAAGACCCGCGTGATCTCCGAGAAGGAGAAGCGCATGATCGCCTACCACGAGTCGGGCCATGCCATCGTGGGTCACGCGCTGCCCAACGCCGACCCGATCCACAAGGTCTCGGTCATCTCCCGGGGCCGGGCCCTGGGCTGGACCCTCGCGCTCCCGGTCGAGGACAAGTTCCTGGTCACCCGGAGCGAGATGATCGACGAGCTGGCCATGCTCCTCGGCGGCCGGGTCGCCGAGGAGCTGTGGTTCCTCGACCCGACCACCGGCGCCTCCAACGACATCGAACGGGCCACCCAGGTCGCTCGCAAGATGGTCTGCGAGTACGGCATGAGCGACCGGCTCGGCTCGCTGGTTCTCGGCACCAAGCAGGAGAACGTCTTCCTGGGCCGCGACTTCGGCCACCAGCAGGACTACTCCGAGCAGGTCGCCTTCGAGATCGACAAGGAGATCCGCCGGCTGATCGACGAGGCCCACCTGGAGGCCGAGCAGGTCCTGACCACCTACCGCGACGTGGCCGACGCCATGGTCGAGGCGCTGATGGAGAAGGAGACCATCGGCAAGGAGGAGCTGGCCACGATCCTCGCCCCGGTCGTCAAGCGGCCGCCCCGCGGGATCATGGCGCCGCCTCCCGGCCACGTCGGCTCGAACGGCGGCCGCCCCCGCGACGAGGCCGGCATCGCCCGCGCCCAGGACTCGTCAGCGGCGGACTAGGACATGGCTCAGCGATGGCAATGGTGACGCGGAGCCCTCTGTCGATGTGGGGAGAGCTCGCTCCCCCCACGGCCCCCCAACAGCGCCTGCGCCATGGCCGGTGTGGATCGTAGGATCGGGCGCAGTAGAACGGGCGTAGCGTGAAGCACGGGCTCGGGATCCCCGGGCCCGTGCTTCCGTTGGCGAGGGGATGGCTGGCATGACCGACACCGATGGCCACGGCGAGATCGGCTCGCTCACCGAGGAGGCGGCCAACCTGGCCGGCTCCCGGGGCCGCTTCGACTTCGACAAGGTCGAGCGAGGCGTCCGCCTCATCCTCGAGGGCATCGGTGAGGACCTGGGCCGCGACGGCCTGCTGGACACGCCCGCCCGGGTCGCCCGCATGTGGGAGGAGATGACGGTCGGCCTGCGCACCCACCCGGCCGATGCCCTCAAGGTGGTCTTCGAGGAGGACCACGACGAGATGGTCATGGTCCGCGACATCCCGATGTTCAGCATGTGCGAACATCATTTGGCCCCATTCATCGGGAAAGCGCATGTTGCGTATATTCCGAACACCGAGGGGCAGATCACCGGGCTGTCCAAGCTGGCACGGCTGGTGGACGGGCTGGCCAGGAAGCCGCAGGTGCAGGAGCGGCTCACCGGGCAGATCGCCGACCAGCTCTGCAGCCACCTCAAGCCGCGGGGGGCGCTGGTGGTGATCGAGGCCGAGCACCTGTGCATGAGCATGCGAGGGGTCCGCAAGCCGGGGGCGGTCACCGTCACCTCGGCGGTCAGGGGGGTCTTCCGGGACAGCCTCTCGACCCGGATGGAGGCCATGAACCTGATCGGCGTGACCCGGCTGGCGTGACCCGGCTGGCCCCACCCGGCTGGCCTCGCCCGCCTGGCGTGACCCGGCTGGCCCCACCCGGCTGGCCTCGCCCGCCTGGCGTGACCCGGCTGGCCCCACCCGGCTGGCCTCACCCTCGCGGGGCGGTGCCCGCCCCGGTCCGGAGCCCCGCCCCCCCGGATATCATGGCCGGGCCGCCAATCCCGGGAGGTCCGTCCTTGCCGATCGCGCACGAGGCCCCGCACGACCTGCGCGCGGGCGACCGGGTGCTGCCCACCTCCACCCGCTGCCTGGTCATGGGCGTGGTGAACGTGACCCCGGACTCGTTCTCGGAGGGGGGCGCCCACGCCGGCACGGACGCGGCCGTGGCCCACGCCCTCGCGCTGGCCGCCGAAGGTGCCGACCTGCTCGACGTCGGCGGCGAGTCGACCCGCCCGGGCGCCGCCTACGTCGACCTGCCGGTCGAGCTGGCCCGGGTCCTGCCCGTGGTCGAGCGCCTGGCCGCCCTCACCGACGTGCCGATCTCGGTCGACACCCGCAAGGCCGCGGTCGCCCGGGCCGCCCTGGACTGCGGGGCCAGCCTGGTCAACGACGTGAGCGCGGGGCGCGACGACCCCGACCTGCTCGGGGTCGCCGCCGAGGCGAGCGCTCCGGTCGTGCTCATGCACATGCAAGGCACCCCCGCCACCATGCAGGACGACCCGTCCTACGTCGACGTGGTCGCCGAGGTCGAGGCGTTCCTGGCCGAGCGGTGCGCGGCGGCCGAGGCGGCCGGCGTGGCCCGCGACGCGATCGTGGTCGACCCCGGCATCGGCTTCGGCAAGCGCGACGAGCACAACTACGCGCTGCTCGCCGGGCTGCCGCTTCTCACCCGGCTCGGGCACCCGGTGCTCGTGGGCACCAGCCGCAAGGGGTTCATCGGCCGGGCCCTCGGCGGCGCCGCCATGGACCAGCGCGTCGAGGGCACGGCCGCCACCGTGGTGTGGTCGGTGGAGCGGGGCGCCCGCATCGTGCGCGTGCACGACGTGCGCCAGATCGTCCGCACGGTGCGCATGACCGAGGCGCTCATGGCAGGGGCCGGTGCCGCCGCCGGGGTCGCGCGGGAGTGGGCCCGGTGACCCTTGCCTCCGCCGCCGGGGTCGCGCGGGAGTGGGCCCGGTGACCCCTGCGTCCGCCGCCGGGGCCGTGCCGGAGTGGGCGCGGTGAGCCCCGCGTCCGCCGCCGACGAGGCCGCCGTGATCGCCGCCAACGAGGCGTTCTACGAGGCGTTCGAGGCGCTCGACATCGACCGGATGGCCACCTGCTGGCAGCAGGACGACCACGTCCGCTGCATCCATCCCGGCTGGGACGTGATGGTCGGCTGGCCCCAGGTGAGCCGGTCGCTGATGGCGATCTTCGCCAACTCGGGCTACATCCAGTTCTTCCTCACCGACGTGCACGTCCAGGTCGACCACGAGCTGGCCTGGGTGACGTGTGCCGAGAACATCCTCTCCGGCTCCCAGGCCAAGGAGGAGATGGAGGGGGCCAAGGTGCTTGCGACCAACGTGTTCCGGCGGGTCGACGACACCTGGCGCATGGTCCACCACCACGGCTCCCCGGTGCTGCCGCCATGACACCGGCCGGAAGCGCCAGTGGGGGAGCGCCGGTCCCGCCTCCCTCCGACCGGATCGTGCTCAGGGGCCTGCGCGTGTTCGGCCGCCACGGCTGCCTGCCCCACGAGACCCAGCTCGGCCAGGTCTTCGTAATCGACCTCGAGCTGGCCGTCGACCTGGCCGGCGCGGGGCGGTCCGACGACCTCGGGCAGACCGTCCACTACGGCGACCTCGCGGGACGGGTCGCCGAGCTGGTCGCCGGCCGGCCCCGCCGGCTGATCGAGGCGGTGGCCGAGGACGTGGCCGGGCTGGTCTTGGCCGACGAGCGCGTCCACGAGGTGCGTGTGCGGGTCACCAAGCCGCACGCCCCGCTGCCGGTCGACGCCGAGGTGGCCGTCGAGGTGGTCCGCGCCCGCACCCCGGCCCCGGAGGCGGTCCGGTGACCCCGGCGGGCGCCGCCCGGAGGCCACGTGGGAGGGAGGAGCGCCCGAGCGCCCCGGCGGGCGCTGCCCGGAGGCCACGTGGGAGGGAGGAGCGCCGATGACACGGGCCCACGTCGGGCTCGGCTCGAACCTGGGCGACCGGCTGGCCACGCTCGACACCGCGGTGCGGGTGCTCGACGCCGACCGCCACACCCACGTGATGGCGGTCTCCCGCGTGTTCGAGACGGTGCCGGTGGGCGGGCCCGAGCAGGACCCGTACCTGAACGCGGTGGCGGTGCTGGAGACCGACCGGAGCCCGAGGGAGCTGCTCGACCTCCTGCTCGCCACCGAGACCGGGCTCGGGCGGGTGCGGAGCGAACGGTGGGGCCCCCGTACCCTCGATCTCGACCTGCTCCTGTACGACGGGCCGCCGGTCGACTCGCCGGAGCTGACGGTGCCCCACCCCCGGGCCCGGGAGCGCGCCTTCGTGCTCGTGCCCCTGGTCGACGCCGACCCGTACGCCCGGTTCCCCGACGGTGAGACGGCGCTCGACGCCCTGGCCCGCCTCGGGCCGATCTCCGGCGTCGTGCCCGTCGGCGAGCTGGAGGCGTAGATGACCGGACGCGGCCGGGTGCGGTTCGAGCTGCTGATGGGCCAGGTGCGGGCGGCCCTCCCGCCGCCTCCGGCCCGGGTGGTCGACGCCGGGGGCGGCACCGGGCAGCTCGCGGTGCCCCTTGCCAGCCTCGGCTACCAGGTGACGGTGGTCGACACCAGCGCGGCGATGCTGGCGACCTGCCTGCAGCGGGCGGCGGCGGCGGGCAACGAGGCGAGCGCCCGGCTGGCCACCGTCCAGGGGGACGCGGCCGAGGTGGCCGGTCTGCTCGGCGCGGCCGGCCACGACGCCGTGCTCTGCCACGACGTCCTGGCCGGCGTGGACGAGCCGGCCGAGCTGCTGGGCGCCCTGGCTGTGGTGCTCCGCGAGGGCGGGATGCTCTCGCTGGCGTTCCCGAACCGGGACTGGCTGGCCCTGCGGGCGGGCCGTCGGGGCGACTACACCGGTGCCCTGCGCCTGCTCGACGACCCTTTGGAGGCGGCCGAGGTGAGCGCCGCCTACCGGGGGGCGAGGAGCGAGTCGCCTGGGCCGGGCGCCCGGCGCGCCTACACCGCGGCCGAGCTGCGTCCCTGGCTCGACCAGGCCGGGTTCGACCTGGCCGGGCTGTTCGGCGTGGGCGTGTTCGCCGAGGTCCGGGACGAGGAACCGGACCGCGCCGTCGCTGGCCAGGTGCGGGCGGACAGCGCTGCCGCGATGCTGGAGCTCGAGCGCCGGGTGGCAGACCGGGAGCCGTATCGCTCGAGCGCCCACACCGTCCATATCGTCGGGCGGCGGCGGCCCCTTCGTCCTGCATTGCATGGATATACTACGTAGTCCTTCTAGCTCGGATCGGGGAACCCGTGGCAGACGCAGCACCCGTGCAGCTCTCGCCGGCCGCCGTGATCGGCGCAGGACGCGTCGGCCTCGCCCTCGGCACCTTCCTCCGCCGGATCGGCGTCGACGTCACCGTCGGGGTCCGTTCGGACCGCGGGCGCGAGCGGGCCAAGGACCTCGGGCTGGCCGCGGCCTCGGCCCACGAGGCGGCCGACGGGGCGCGGCTGGTGATCCTGGCCGTGCAGGACGACGAGCTGCCCGCCCTGGTCACCTCGCTGGCCGCCGAGGGGGCGTTCGCCGAGGGGCAGCTCGTGATGCACACCGCCGGCGTGGACGGCCCGGCGCTGCTCGCCCCGGCGGCCGCCGCCGGGGCCCGCATCGTCGCCTGCCACCCGGTCCAGATCTTCAACGACGACCTGGAGGGAACCATCGGCCGCCTGCCGGGCACGGTCTGGGGTGTCACCGGGGACCCGGTCGGGCGCGAGGTGGTGATGGCGCTCGGCGGCCGCCCGATGGACGTGCCCGAGTCGGGCCGCGTCCGCTACCACGCCGCGCTCGTGCTGGCCGCCAACGGCACGGCCGCGCTGGCCGCGACCGCGGCCGACATCCTCCGGGCGGGCGGGGTGATCGACCCGGCCGCGCTGCTCTCGGGCCTGATCCACGCGGGCGTGGACTCGGCCCTGGCCACCGGCCAGGCCGGCATGTCCGGCCCCTGGGTGCGCGGGGACGGCCGTACGGTCGCCATGCACACCGAGTCGCTGGCCCGCAAGCAGAAGGTCATCAACGTCTACGCCGCCGTCGCCCGGCTGGTCGCCGACCGGGCTGCCGCCGCCGGCCGCCTGGACCCTGAGGCCCGGCGCCGGGTCGAGGCCGCCCTGCGGGGCGAGGGCGACGGCCACGGCGACAACGAGGAGTCGCGGGAGCGGCTCGAGCTGCTCCGGAGGGTGGCCAGGCGTGCGCGTGGTCACAACCAGCGCTGAGCTTGCTGCTGCCCTGGCCGCGGCCAGGGCAGCGGGCGCGAGGGTCGGGTTGCAGCCCACCATGGGCGCGTTGCATGCCGGCCACCGGGCCAACTTCGCCATCGCGGGGACGGAGAACGACGTCGTGGCCGGGTCGATCTTCGTCAACCCGCTGCAGTTCGGCCCGGCCGAGGACCTGGCCAGGTACCCGCGGAGCCTGGACGCCGACCTGGCTGCGTGCGAGGCGTCAGGCGTCGACCTGGTGTTTACCCCGGACGAGCAGGAGATGTGGCCTTCCCCGCCCGCGGTCCGGCTGTGCGTGGGCGCCCTGGCCGACCGGCTGGAGGGCGCCCTGCGCCCCGGCCACCTCGACGGGGTGGCCACCGTGGTGGCCAAGCTCCTGCACCTGGTCGGGCCGGCCCGGGCCTACTTCGGGGAGAAGGACGCCCAGCAGCTCGCGGTCGTGCGGCGCATGGTGGCCGACCTGGCCTTCCCGCACCAGATCGTCGCCTGCCCGACCGTGCGCGAGCCCGACGGCCTGGCCATGTCGTCGCGCAACGCCTACCTGTCGCCGGAGGAGCGCCGCACCGCGCCGGTGCTGTACCGGGCGCTCCTGGCCGGCCGGTCCGCCTGGCGCACGGGTGTTCATGAGCCCACGGCGGTCGAGAAGGCAGCGCGCGAGTTGCTCGACCAGGCGCCAGGGGTCGAGGTGCAGTACGTCGCCCTGGTCGACCGGGACACCTTCGAGCCGGCCGCTGTGGCCGCGGCCGGCCAGGTGCTCGCGGTCGCCGCCCGGGTCGGCCCCACCCGCCTGATCGACAACCTCGTGATGTAGTCCAGGCGGCCTGGCGCGCCTGTGCCGTGGTCCGGCGGATCCCGCGAGGTTCCACGACCCCCCAAGAGCGCCTGTGCCATGATCGGGTGGGTCCGCCAGACGCGACCTGGTTGCCGCCCGTCGGGCAAGCGGCCAACATGGCCCGCGCGGCAGCGTCGGACCGGAGGGACGAGCGTGCTGCTTGCCATCGACGTCGGCAACACCGAGATCACCATCGGGGTGCTCGACGGGGAGAAGCTGGTCCAGCACTGGCGCGCGGCCACCATGGCCGAGCGCAGCGCCGACGAGCACGCGCTCATGCTGAGCGGCTTCCTGGCCCACCACGGGCTCGAGTTCCCGGGGTCGCTGTCCGGGGTGGCGGTCTCCTCGGTGGTGCCCAGGCTCACCCAGGCGCTGCGCGAGATGGTCCGGCGCTACTGCCCGTTCGAGCCGCTGCTGATCGAGCCGGGCGTGCGCACCGGGCTCTCGATCATGACCGACAACCCCAGGGAGGTCGGCGCCGACCGGGTCGTGAACGCGGTCGCGGCCTTCGCCCTGTACGGCGGCCCCACCGTGGTCGTCGACTTCGGCACCGCCACCACGGTCGACGCGATCTCGGCCCGGGGCGAGCTGCTCGGCAACGCCATCGCCCCCGGCATCCAGGTGTCGATGAACGCCCTGGCCGAGCATACCGCGCAGCTCCGGCGGGTCGAGCTGGCCGTGCCCCGGTCGGTGGTGGGCAAGAACACCGTCGAAAGCCTGCAGGCCGGCATCGTGTTCGGGTTCGCCGGCCAGGTCGACGGGCTGGTGCGGCGCACCGTGGCCGAGCTCGGCGGCCAGGCCACGGTGGTGGCCACCGGTGGGCTGGCCGGCGCGGTGCTCGACGCCTGCGAGACCATCCAGCACCACGACCCCTGGCTGACGTTGCACGGGCTGCGGCTCATCTTCGACCGCAACGCCGAGGCCGGATCCGCCGTCCGCGGGGAGCGAGCCCGCGGCGGCGATGGCTAGGCCGGTGCGTTCCGACCGCATCGAGGGGCGGCCGCTCTCCCCGCGCGCGTTCCGCGCGTTCGGGATCGAGGCCGTCGTGCTCGGGCCGCCCACCGGGCAGGAGGGGCTGGTCCGCCGTGAGGGGGTCGCGGTCTGGCGCCGGCTCGCCGAGCACGCCCCGGTGTTCGACCGGGCTGCCGAGGCGGCCGGGGTCGCGGTGGGGGAGGGCGGCGTGCTGCCGGTCCGGGTCGTGGTCGCGGCCACACCCGGCCGGGACCGGGCCATGCGCGTCCCTGCCATGGGTGAGCGGGCCGACCGTATCCTCGAGCTGGCCTCCGGGCCGCCCCCCGGCCCGGGCTGGCTGCTCCTGGTCGACGAGGGACCGGGCGAGGTCTGGCTCTACCTGGCCGACGAGGACGAGCCCAGGGGCGCCCTCGACGGCTTCCTCGGCCGGCGGGGCAGGACCGACTTCAGCCGCGCCCGCCGCCGCTCGCGCGTGGGCGGGCTGGCCAGCCTGGGCGTGTTCGCCGCGCTCGTCTTCGTCATCTACGGGCGAGCGCTCGGGCTCGGCACGGCCGGGCAGGTGCTCGGCGCCCTTCTGCTGCTCGCCTCGATGGCCGCCCTGGTCCGTGCCCGCCCACGCTGAGGATTCACCCGGCAGGGCAGGCCACCCGCACAGGCATGGGGGTCCGTGGGGGGAGCGTGTCCTGGTGCACCCGCGGCGCCCCCGGCACGACGGCGCAGGCGCTGTTGGGGGGCCGTGGCGGCGGCGGGATCCGCCCGGCCACGCACAGGCGCCCTTCGGGATCCCCCCGAACCATGGCACAGGCGCTCTTGGGGGGCCGTGGGGGGAGCGAGCTCCCCCCACATCGAACGAGGACTACGGTCAGGACACGCCGCTGCGCGCAGACCAAGGGCGACAGTCGCCGCCAGAGCGAGCTCCCCCCACATCGAACGAGGACTACGGTCATGGCACGCCACGCAGAGCGAGTTCCCCCACACCGACCAAGCTCCGCGGGATCTCGAACAGCGGGGATGGAACGACCAGACCTGGACCATGGAAACCGGTGGGGCGGGAGGTCGTGACTGACCGAAGAACCGTTCGGGAGGTTCAGTCCTGGGGGAGGTGGCCCGTCCTCCGTCCCGCCCGCACCGTCATGGTCATATGGTATGCCGCGGTGCGATGGCGCAAACCCGAAGATGTGCGTACGTACTTCACCCTGATCCGGCCGTCGCTGCCGCGCTCGGGCTCCGAACCTCGCTGCCGCGAGTCTCGCTGCCGCGCTCGGGGCCGCGAGTCTCGCTGGCGCGCTCGGGCTCCGAATCCCGCTGGCGCATTCCAGTAGCATCGGATCCGATCGGCTCATGTCCCGACGGGCCCGACGGAAAGGAGTGCCGTGCCCGAGCCACCCGCGACGCCCCAGCCGGCAGACGGCGACGACGACCGCTCCGCGGTCGAGCGGGCGCGGCGCGACAAGCTCGCCCGGCTCCGCGCGGCCGGGGTCGACGCCTACCCGGCCGGGTTCGCCCGCAGCCACACCCTGGCCGAGGTGGCCCGTGGCTGGGACGGGCTGGCGGCCGGGGAGGAGTCCGCCGACGTGGTCCGGGTCGCGGGGCGGGTCGTGCTCAAGCGGGACTTCGGCAAGCTGGCGTTCTGGACGCTGCGCCAGGGCGACGACGAGCTTCAGGTCATGCTCACCGTCGGGTCCCTCGGCACCGACCAGTTCGGGCTCGTGACCGACCTCGACGTGGGCGACTGGGTGGGCGTCGAGGGGCCGGTGGTCCGCACCCGCAGGGGCGAGCTGTCGGTCCAGGCGACCGAGGTGTTCCTGCTCGCCAAGTCGCTCCGCCCCCTGCCCGACAAGTGGAAGGGCCTCACCGACGTCGAGGTGCGCTCGCGGCAGCGGGAGGTCGACCTGACCGTGAACCCGGCGGCCAGGACCGCCATGCGCCTGCGCGCGCGGGTGGTGCAGGCCATGCGCGAGTCGATGCTGGCGCGCGACTACGTCGAGGTGGAGACCCCGATCCTGCAGCCGCTGCCAGGCGGGGCCCTGGCACGCCCGTTCGTCACCTACCACAACGCCCTGGACACCGACTTGTACCTGCGGGTGGCCGGAGAGCTGTACCTCAAGCGCCTGCTCGTCGGTGGGGTGGACCGGGTGTTCGAGCTGAACCGGATGTTCCGCAACGAGGGCATCGACGCGCGCCACAACCCCGAGTTCACCATGCTCGAGTCCAACGAGGCGTTCGCCGACTACCGCGACATGATGCGGCTCGCCCGGGGGGTCATCCGCGAGGCGGCCGACGCCGCCCTCGGCACCCGGGCCGTCACCTCCCAGGGCAGGACGATCGACCTCGACGCCGAGTGGCGGGAGGTGACGCTGCTCGACGTGACCCGCGACGCGATCGGCGAGCCCGACCTCGCCTACGACCTGCCGCTCGACAAGGTGCGGGCCGTGTGCGACCGCCACGGCGTGGCCTACCAGCCCGGCTGGGGCACGGGCAAGCTCGTGCTGGAGCTGTACGAGAAGCACGCCGAGCACCGCATCGTGGAGCCGACCTTCGTGACCGACTACCCGGTCGAGGTGTCGCCGCTCGCCCACCCCCACCGCGACGACCCGTTCGTGACCGAGCGCTTCGAGCTGGTCATCCTCGGCCACGAGTACGCCAACGCCTTCTCGGAGCTGACCGACCCCGACGAGCAGCGCAGGCGCATGGAGCGGCAGGCGCTGGCCAAGGCCGGGGGCGACGAGGACGCCATGGTGATCGACGAGGCCTACCTGCGCGCCCTGGAGCTCGGGCTGCCCCCCAACGCCGGGCTCGGCATCGGGGTGGACCGGGTGGTCATGCTGCTCGGCGACCTCTCCTCGATCCGCGAGGCCGTGCTGTTCCCGCAGCTCAGGCCCGAGGAGCTGTGACGCAGGGCAACCGTTGGCCCGTCTCGTGCGAACACCCCGACAGCACCGGTCGTCGATCAAGTGGGCCGGCCGGGCGCCGATGAATCAGGGACGATACGGGAACAGATGGTGACGCCGGTGCGTTGACCCGATCGACAGAGCACGTCCAGCTGGGGCAGACCGACCGTCGGGATGCCCGAGGCCCAGTGCTATAGTCGATTGGCGGCAAGGTACCGCTGCCGCCGTATCCCTGGGGGTTTGGCCATGTTTGAGCGCTTCACCGACCGGGCGAGACGCGTGGTCGTGCTCGCCCAGGAGGAGGCTCGACTCCTCAACCACAACTACATCGGCACCGAGCACATCCTGCTCGGGTTGATCCACGAGGGCGAAGGCGTCGCCGCCAAGGCGCTCGAGTCG
>DASYUT010000264.1 GCA_036000965.1 Actinomycetes bacterium | reverse complement strand
GTGGTGACCACGAGGGTTGGCGCGTCATGGTTGAGCACCTTGGCATCCAGCGGGGTGCGCAGCCTGGAGTCCAGGACGATCCGGAGCGGGGAGACGCCAGGGACCAGGCGCACGGTCAGTAGCGGGTCGTCGCGGAGCACGGTCCCGCTGCCGACCAGGACCGCGTCGCAGGCGGCGCGCAAGGCGTGGGAGATCCGCCGCTCGGCGGTGCCGCTGATCCACCTGGCGTCGCCGTCGCGGGTGGCGATGCGACCGTCGAGCGTTTGTGCGTATTTCAACAGCACAAACGGCCGCTCCGGCCGCGGCCGTGCGTGGCCAAGCAGCGGCGTCACGTCGACGGGCTGCTCGTGGATCTCCGGCAGCAGCGGGCCGAGCGCGTCGATGTGGCCCATCCGCTCACGCTTGGTTTCCAGGTATCGGTGGTTGTGCAAGTTGGGGGCGGTGGCAAGGCGCTCGAGCCGTTCCACCTCGATGCCCTCGGCGCGAACCGCCTCGGCCTTGCGAGGGTTGTGGGTGAGCAGACGCACCGAACGGACGCCGAGCGCGGCGAGTACCGCTGCGGCCTCCGCGTAGTCGCGGCCGTCAGCGGGCAGGCCGAGCCGGAGGTTGGCGTCCAGCGTGTCGGCGCCAGCGTCTTGTTCCCTGTAGGCGCGCAGCTTGTTGACCAGTCCGATGCCGCGCCCCTCGTGCCCGGTGGCGTACACGAGCACGCCGCGGCCCTCCGCGGCCAGGGCGCGGAGGGTGAGCTGAAGCTGCGGCCCGCAGTCGCAGCGCAGCGACCCGAGGGCCTCGCCGGTCAGGCACTCGGAGTGCACGCGGGTCAGCAGCGAGCGTCCGTCGCCGATGTCGCCGCGCACCAGCGCCAGGTAGATGTTCCCGCCGCCAGTCTGGAACGCGCGGACGTCGAACTGGCCGGTCGCCGTCGGCAGGCGCACGCGGGCGACTTCAGTGAGGTGCATCATGTGGCCTTCGCTTCCTGTCAGGGGGCGGCCGCAAACTTGTACGCGCTTGTCATGATCACGTGAGGGGTAGGCGGTGGCGGTGAACGCGCGGTCCCTTGTCCACGTCGCACCCCGGCGGGTGGAGATCCGGGACGTGGAGTTGCAGGCTCCCGGCCCAGGCGAGGTCCTGGTGCGGACCGTGTGCTCGGGGATCAGCGGCGGCACCGAGCTGTTGGTCTACAGGGGCGAGGCCCCTCGCGAGCTCGTCCTGGACGAGGCGCTTGACGAGCTCCACGGTACTTTCTCCTACCCCTTCGCCTACGGGTACGGGTGCGTCGGGCGGGTTCAGGGCCTGGACGAGCCGCTGTTTGCGTTCCACCCGCACCAGGATATCTTCGTGATACGACGCCAGGCGCTGGTCCCCCTGCCTGGCGTGCCTCCCAGGACCGCGACGCTGTTCCCGCTGGTGGAGACGGCACTGCAGGTGACGTTGGACGCCGGGCCGCGCGCTGGCGAGCCCGTGGTGGTCCTCGGGCTGGGGATGCTGGGCACGCTCACCGCGATGCTGCTGCAGCGGTCGGGCGCCCTTCCCCTCTGCGCAGAGCCGCTGGGCTGGCGCCGCGCGTTGGCGGCCTCGCTTGGGCTGCGCGTCATCGCGCCCGAACTGCTGCCCGACGCGGTCGAGGCGGACACGGGCGGGCGTGGGGTCCCCCTGGCCATCGACGCCAGCGGCAACCCCGACGCCCCCGGACAAGCGCTCGGGCTGCTGGCCCACGAGGGCACGCTGCTGGTCGCCTCCTGGCTGGGGACCAAGCTCGCCCCGCTGCCCCTTGGCGGGGCGTTCCACCGCAGGCGGCTGACCATCCGCAGCACCCAGGTGTCCACGATCCCGTCGGCGCTTGCGGCGAGCTGGACCGTGGCGCGCCGGCGCACCGTCGCGGCCGAACTGCTCGAGCGGCTCCCGCTGGCGGCGCTGGCAACGCATGAGTTCCCGTTCGGGCGGGCCGAGGACGCGTTCGCCGCGCTGGATCGCGGGGAAGCGGGCCTGATGCACGCCGCGTTGTCGTTCTAGAGGATGTCTGACCGCTCGACGGCCACGTCGCCTTGCTTGTTGGTCAGGAGGGATACGCTCCGCGGGCGGGGGGATTCGGAGGCAGCATCGCTGGATCAGTCACGATCAGCGGTTGAGGATCAGAACCGAGCACCACGCTGCAAGGAGGTCGGTCACGTGACCCACGAGGTGGGGTTGAGCAGGCAGGTCCGTGCGTTCCACGTCATGCCAGGCATGGACGGTCCCGAGGGGGAGCTGCACGACCATGACTACCGCATCGACGTGGTGGTCGAGCGGGAATGGCTCGACGAGCGGGCGATGGTGTGCGACCTGGACGTGCTCGAGGCCGCGCTCGCCGACGTGCTCGGCCGCGTCGAAGGCAAGGACCTGGAGGTGATCCGGCCCGACGACGCCGAGGCGGTCACCGTGGAAGTCTTCGCCCGCTGGGTCCACGAGACGCTTACCGAGCCGATCCGTGCGGCCGGCGGGGAGACACTCGCGGTCCGGGTGTGGGAGTCGCCGGTAGCGTTTGGCGGCTACCGGGCCAGCATCTCGCTGTAGGCCGCAAGGCAGCGCCGCGCGCGGGCGAGCGCCCTGGCCAGCTCCAGCGGATACCGTTCCCCGCCACCGAACAGCCCAGCAGCGCCGAACGCAGCCGGAGCCACGTGCATGACCCGCACCTTGTCGATCTCCCTTGTGACGTTGGGTGATCCGGATACCCTGACAGGCGGCTACCTCTACCACCGCCGCATGCAGGAGTTCGCGCCCGCCAACGGCGCCCGCCTGGAGTTCGTGTCCCTGCCCACGCGACCGTTTCCTCTGCCGGCCCTTGCCGGCCGGCGGGCTCTGCGGGCGATCGTCGAACAGGGGGCCGACGTGCTTGTCGTGGACTCGATCGCTGCGGCGTTCCTGGTCCCACGGGTGCGCTCGCTGGCGGTTCCCATGGTCGGGAGCCTGCACCAGCCCCCCGGCGGGATCGACCACCGCCTGCCTCGCCGCACGCTGCAGGCCGCCCTGGACCGGGTGACCTACCGAAGGGCTGCCCGCCTGCTGGTCGCCAGCGACCTGCTGGCCGGCCAGCTCGCCGCCCAGGGGTTCGCCGACCGGCTCACCGTCGTCCCACCGGGCCGCGACGTCGCCCAGTCGCCCGGCGGCGCACCCCGGGACCTGCGGGGGGGTGCCAAGATCGCCCTGCTGTGCGTGGGCAACTGGGTACCGCGCAAGGGCATCCTCGACCTGCTGGAGGCTGTCGCGCGCCTCCCGCCGGGCACCGTCCGCCTCCACCTCGCCGGCGACGAGCAGGCCGACCCGGCCTACGCCGCGCGGGTCCGCCAGCGCCTGGCCCGCATCGACGTCGCCGCACGGGTGGTCCGTCATGGGCTCAGCGCCCGCGGCGAGGTCGCGCGACTGTACCGCGACGCCGACGTGTTCGTGCTCCCGAGCGTCAGGGAACCCTATGGGACCGTCTACGGCGAGGCCATGGCTGCCGGCCTCCCCGTGGTCGGCTGGCGCGCGGGCAACCTGCCCTACCTCGCACAGCATGGCCGGGAAGGCATGCTGGTGGACGCCGGCGACCTGGACGGCCTGGCGGCGGCGCTGTCGCTGCTCGCCGAGGACCGGCCGCTCCGCAGGCGGCTCGGCGAGGCGGCGCGGCAGCGCGCCGCCGGGTTCCCGACCTGGGAGCAGACCGCCCGGCGGTTCTTCACGGCGATCCGCACGGCGGCCCTCGGCTCGATGTGGGACAACCACCGTCCCAGGCGGCCGCGAACAGCGGAGGAGGCAGGGTGACCAGCGGGATCGACCGCACGCCAGGGTGGATGGCAGCAGCCGGCCCGCCCACCACGACCGTGCTGCTGCGCCACGGCGACACGCCGCTCTCGCGCGAGAAGCGCTTCAGCGGCGTTGGCGACGCAAGACTGACCAGGGCAGGCGCGGCGCAGGCGCACGCAGCCGCCGAGCGGCTGCGTGCGCGCGGCGGCATCGGGGCGGTCGTGTCCTCCCCGCTGCGCCGGGCCCTGCAGACCGCCGAGGTCGCAGCCGCCGCCCTGGACCTGCCGATGCTGGTCGACGAGGACCTGCGTGAGACCGACTTCGGCGCATGGGAGGGGCTGACCTTTGCCGAGGCGCTGGCGCGGTGGCCCGACCTGGTGGCCGCGTGGCTGGCCGACCCGTCGCTGGCGCCGCCTGGCGGGGAGAGCTTCGCCGACACCGCGATCCGGGTCCAGCACGCACGCGACCGGCTCCTTGCGCGCATGCCTCGCGGGACCATCCTGGTCGTCAGCCACGTGACCCCGATCAAGACGCTGGTCCGTCTGGCCCTCCAGGCGCCACCGAACGCGCTGCACCGTATGCACCTTGACTCCGCCTGCCTGTCGGAACTGGACTGGTATCAGGACGGCCCTGCGGTCCTTCGCGCCTTCAACGACACCCACCACCTGCCGTCCGACTGATGGCCCAACTGGCCGCTGACCGACCGCGAGCTGCAGGTGCTGCGGTCGTCTCGGACCGACAGTGAGCGCCAAGAGTCAGTCGAGGCAAACCTGCCCCAAGCGGTGCGGGTGCCACGCGGTGCCCTTGGGCTCCCCTGGGCCGTAGTCGACCTCGCCCATCTGGTCCATGGGGATGAACGGGTCGAGGGTGGCCAGGTCGACGCCGGCGAACGCCCGGCGGACATGGTCCTCTTACCGTCACTTTAGCCGGTCGGAATGACGCTGCGTGCCGTCTCCGGGTGGCGACGGTGTGTACCGTGGTCGGCCCGGACGTTCCGAAGGGGGTGGTTGGATGCCGGATGCTCCGGCGCGCAGGGGCCGGCTGGTGGTGGCCGGGGTTGTCGCGCTCGCGCTGGCCCTGCTCGGCGCCGGGTACTGGGTCTTCGTGGCCCGGACCTCGGACTCCCCGCCGCCGGCCGCGCTGGACGCGGCGCCTTCTCCGGCGCCCACCTCGACCGGGACCGGGACCGGGGCGGGAGCAGGGGCCGGAGCCGGGGTGGGCACCAGCAGCGCCGGCGTCACCTGGCGGATCCGCGGGGACGGGTCCTCGTTCGTCGGCTACCGGGTCCGGGAGCAGCTCGCGTTCCTGTCGTCGCCCAGCGACGCCGTCGGCCGGTCCACCGCGGTCACCGGCACGATGCAGCTCGCCGGCGACCGGGTCTCGGCGGTGCGGATCGAGGCCGACCTGACCAAGCTGACCAGCGACGAGCGCCGCCGCGACAACGCCATCCGCCAGCGCGGCCTGGAGTCGGACACGTTCCCGACCGCCACCTTCGAGCTGACCCAGCCCATCCAGCTTGGCCAGGCTCCGGCCGACGGCCAGCAGGTGGACGGCGAGGGCCGCGGCAAGCTGACCGTCCACGGCGTCACCCGCGGCGTGGCCCTGAAGCTGCAGGGCCGCCGGAGCGGGGGCACGATCCAGGTGGCCGGCCAGCTCCCGGTGCGCATGACCGACTACGGCATCCAGCCGCCCCAGTTCGGCCCGGTCGTGTCGATCCAGGACGACGCGACCGTGGAGTTCCAGCTCGTCTTCGAGCCTGCCTGAGCGGGCCCGGAGCCACCCGAGGTGACGTGACATGACAGAGGAGCACCCCGGCCCGCCCGCCAGGCCCCGCCTGCCCGCCACATACCGCCCGCCCGCCGGGTCCCGGCCGGGTCTGACCCGGCGCCGGCTGCTGCAGCTCGGCTTGGCCTTGCCGCTGCCGCTGGTGGCCGCTGCCTGCGGCGACGAGACTACGAACAGCCAGGCCGGGCGGGGGAGCGCGGCGACCACGGCGCCCTCGCCGGCGACCGCGGCCGGGCAGACCTTGGCGACCAGCGCCGGGCAGACCCTGGCGCCCACCCCGGCCTGCGACGACGGTGACGACCCGACCCCGGCCCAGACCGAGGGCCCGTACTTCTCCACCGGCTCGCCCGAGCGCACCTCGCTGCTGGAACCGGGGCTGGCGGGCGAGAGGCTCGTCGTCGCCGGGACCGTGCTGGCCACCGACTGCCGGCCGGTCGCGCGCGCCCTGCTGGACTTCTGGCAGGCCGACGACGGCGGCCAGTACGACAACCAGGGCTTCCGCCTGCGCGGGCACCAGTTCAGCGACGCCCAGGGCCGCTACCGGCTGGAGACGGTCGTGCCCGGGCTCTACACGGGCCGGACCAGGCACATCCACGTCAAGGTGCAGGCGCCCGGCCGGCCGGTCCTCACCACCCAGCTGTACTTCCCGGGCGAGCCACAGAACGCCAGCGACGGCATCTTCCAGCGGGAGCTGCTGATGAACGTGGGCGCTGCCGGCCCCGGCGGCCGCCAGGCGTCGTTCACCTTCGTCCTGGACGGGTGATCCCGGCTGCCTGGACGGGTGATCCCGGCTGCCCGGAGTGTGATCCCAGCTGCGAGCGTTGTTCGTCGAGGGCAACGCCGACCTGACCCCGGCAAGCTCATCGGCCATCACAGCCCGGCCCGGGTGCTGCTGGAGGATGCTGATGCCGTCGGTCCGTCTACCGGACCGGGTGCACCGGAGCTAGAATCCCTGCTGGCCTCGGACGAGCCCAGCTAATAGCAGGCGGAGTGATGCGTTGGCGGACACCGTGAGCGAAGGCGCCTATGTCCCGGCTGCCGGCCGGTACGACACCATGCGCTACCGGCGCACCGGGCGGAGCGGGCTGAAGCTTCCCGAGCTGTCCCTGGGGCTGTGGCAGAACTTCGGTCACGACCGGCCGCTGGACACCCAGCGGGCCATCATCCGGCGGGCGTTCGACCTGGGCGTCACCCATTTCGACCTGGCCAACAACTACGGCCCGCCCTACGGCTCGGCCGAGGAGAACTTCGGCCGCGTCCTCGCCACCGACATGCGCGGGCACCGCGACGAGCTGGTCGTCTCGACCAAGGCGGGATGGGACATGTGGCCGGGGCCGTACGGTGACCTGGGGTCCCGCAAGTACCTCCTGGCGAGCCTGGACCAGAGCCTGGCCCGGATGGGGCTCGAGTACGTCGACATCTTCTACTCCCACCGCTTCGACCCGGACACGCCGCTCGAGGAGACGCTCGGGGCGCTCGACACCGCGGTCCGGCAGGGCAAGGCGCTGTACGTGGGCGTCTCGTCGTACTCGGCCGAGCGGACCCGGGAGGCGGCGCGCATCCTCGCCGACCTGGGCACGCCGCTGCGCATCCACCAGCCGTCGTACTCGATGCTGAACCGCTGGATCGAGGACGAGCTGCTCGACGTGCTCGGCGAGCTCGGGATCGGCTGCATCACCTTCTCACCGCTGGCCCAGGGCATGCTCACCGACCGCTACCTGGACGGGATCCCGGAGGGCTCGCGCGCGAGCCGGCCGGGCTCGCTCACCAGCGACCAGCTCTCCGAGGAGAACCTGGCCAAGGTGCGGGCGCTGAACCAGGTCGCGGCGCGGCGGGGGCAGACCCTGGCCCAGATGGCGGTCGCCTGGACGCTGCGCGACCCTCGGGTGACCTCCACACTCGTCGGGGCGAGCAGCGTCGCCCAGCTCGAGGCCAACGTCGCCGCGCTCGACAACCTCGAGTTCGGCGAGGACGAGCTGGCCGAGATCGACCGGTACGCCACCGAGGCCGGCATCAACCTCTGGGCGTCCTCGAGCACTGCCTGACCCCGGAGGCGGCGGACCCGGTGCGGGTCTGGCCGCGGCCGGACCGCCCGTCATCAGCGCTGAAGTAGTGGACCTGCCGTCGGCGACGTACCCCCGAGCCGGACGGCCACGCCGACCAGCGCCGCCGCGACCGCCAGAGCCCCGGGGACGTACAGGCTGGCCGGAGGCCACAGGTTGGCGGCCAGGTTCCAGGCCGTGGCGACCGCCAGGACCAGCGCCAGCACGAGACCCTCCGTTCCCCCGACCCCGGCGTGGTACGTGCAGACGGCCGGTCATTTCGCCAAGGCGGCAGTCATGATGGCGCGGACCTCCGGGAGGTCGTGACCAAGGACCCGAGGACCGTGTGGTCCCGGTCGTCCCGCCCTGGTGCTCAGCTCGCCCGGCGGTCGCCGATGGCGGCCAGGGTCTGCTCGGCGATCTCCAGCTCCTCGTTGGTCGGCACGACCAGCACCGCGACCGTGCTGTCGTCGCTGGACACGGTGCGTGGCCGCTGGGACCGCACCTGGTTGCGGGCGTCGTCGACGCGGACGCCCAGGCACTCGAGCCCGCTGCACACGCTGGCGCGGACGGTGTGGCTGTTCTCCCCGACGCCGGCGGTGAACACCAGCGCGTCGACCCCGCCGAGAACGGCCGCGTAGGCCGCGACGTACTTGCGCAGGCGGTAGCAGTAGACGTCCAGCGCCTCCCGGGCCAGGTCGTCGCCGCCAGCCGCCCGCCGTTCGACCTCGCGCATGTCGTTCGCCCCGGCCAGACCCTTCATGCCGCTCTCCTGGTTGAGCAGCGTCTCGATCTCGTCGAACGCCAGCCCGGCCTCGCGGTGCAGGAAGAACACGATCGCCGGGTCCAGGTCGCCGCTGCGTGTGCCCATCACCAGGCCCTCGAGCGGGGTGAGCCCCATCGACGTGTCGACCGACCGGCCCCCGGCGACCGCGGCCACGCTGGCGCCGTTGCCGAGGTGCATGGTGACCAGGTTGACCTCGGCCAGGGGCCGGCCAAGGTGCCTGGCGGCCTCGCGGGACACGTACGCGTGGGAGGTGCCGTGGAACCCGTACCTGCGGATGCGCAGCCGGTCGGCCAGGTCGCGGGGCAGCGCGTACCGGTAGGCCCGCGGTGGCATGGTCCGGTGGAACGCGGTGTCGAACACGGCGACCTGGGGGATGGCCGGGAACGCGGCCCGGGCGGTCTCGATGCCGAGCAGGTTGCCGGGATTGTGCAGCGGCGCCAGCGGGATCAGCTCGCGGATGGCCTCGACGACCTTGTCGTCGATGACGGCCGGGGTGGAGAACTGCTCGCCGCCGTGGACCACGCGGTGGCCGATCGCGGCAAGGCCGGCGGACAGGCCGCTCGAGGATCCCAGCGCCTCGAAGATCGCGTCGAGGCCTTCCTGGTGGTCGGCCACCCTGCGATCCACGACCAGCGGGTCGGCGCCCTCGGTCCAGTGGGTGAGCCGGGAGGTCTCCTCCCCGATCCGCTCGAGCAGCCCGGACGCCAGCACGGCGCGGCCGCCCATGTCGAACAGCCGGTACTTGATCGATGACGAGCCCGTGTTGAGCACCAGCACCCTGCTCATCCGGCCGCGCCTCCCTGGATCGAGGAGGAGCCTGTGTTGAGCACCAGCACCCTGCTCATCCGGCCGCGCCTTCCTGGGCCTGGATCGCGGTGATCGCCACGGTGTCGACGATGTCGGCCACGGTTGCGCCCCGGGACAGGTCGTTGACCGGCTTGCGCAGACCCTGGAGCACGGGCCCGATGGCGACCGCGTTCGCCGACCGCTGCACCGCCTTGTAGGTGTTGTTGCCGGTGTTCAGGTCCGGGAACACGAACACCGTCGCCCGCCCCGCGACGGCGCTGTCGGGCAGCTTGGTCCGGGCGACGTCCGGGTCGATGGCGGCGTCATACTGGATCGGTCCTTCGATGAGCAGGTCCGGGTGGCGCTCCCGGGCGATCCTGGTCGCCTCGCGGACCTTGTCGACATCGGTGCCCGACCCTGACTCGCCGGTCGAGTAGGAGAGCATCGCGACGCGCGGCTCGATCCCGAACTTGGCCGCGGTCTCCGCCGACGAGATGGCGATGTCGGCCAGTTGCTCGGCGTTCGGGTTGGGCACGACCGCGCAGTCGCCGTACACCAGCACCCGGTCGGCCAGGGCCATGAAGAACACGCTGGACACCACCGAGACGCCGGGAGCGGTGCGGATGAACTCGAAGGCCGGGCGGATCGTGTGGGCCGTGGTGTGGGCCGCGCCAGACACCATCCCGTCGGCCAGGTCCTTGTAGACCATCATCGTGCCGAAGTACGACCCGTCGGCCATCGTGTCGCGGGCCAGCGGCAGCCCCACGCCCTTGTGCTTGCGCAGCTCGTAGTAGGTCTGGGCGAAGTCGTCGCGCCACTCGGAGCTGGACGGGTCGACGGTGCGCAGCTCGCCGAGGTCCAGGCCGAGGGCGGCCGCGCGGTGGCGGACCGCGGTCTCCTCGCCGAGCACGGTGAGGTCGACCACGCCCCGCCGCAGCAGCTGGTCGGCCGCGCGCAGGATGCGGTCGTCGTCCCCTTCGGGCAGCACGATGTGCCTGCGGTCGGCCTTGGCCCGCTCGATCAGCTTGTGCTCGAACATCAGCGGCGTCACCCGGGTCGAGCGGGTCACCTCGATCCGCTTCAGGAGCGTCGAGGCGTCCACCTGCTCGTCGAACAGCCGCAGCGCGGTCGCGATCTTGCCCTCGTTGTCATGGGTGAGCTCCCCGCGCACGCCGCCGACGGCGGTGGCCGTCTGGTAGGTGTCGCTGTCCACGGCGATCACCGGCAGGCTGGCCGCGCCAAGCCCGTCGATCAGCTTGAGGACCGACGGCTCGGGCGTGAGCCCGCCGGTGAGCAGCAGCCCGGCCACGTCCGGGTAGGTGTCGGACAAGCGGGCGGCCAGGCTGCCGACGATCAGGTCGGCCCGGTCACCCGGGGTGATGAGCAGGTCGCCGTCGCTGAGGTGCTCGAGGAAGTGGGGCAGGCTCATCGCCCCGACGATCACGCCGCGGACCTCGCGCCGCACGCTGGCCGCGGCGGCGCCCTCCCCGGGCTGCAGGTAGCGCGCGGGCAGGGCCCGGGCGACCTCTGCCACCGTGGGCGCGGCCAGCGTGGGCTCCTCAGGCAGCACGTACCCGGGCTCGTCGCCGATGGCCTCGGGCAGCCGCCGGCGCACCTCGCCGGCCACCATCGGATCGACCCGGTTGCACACCGTGGCGAGGATCGTGCAGCCCCGGCCGACCAGCGACCCGTGGGCCAGCCGGGCCGCGTCGAGCACCCCGTCGGCGGTATCCCTGCTGCCGTTGACCGCGGGCAGGACCACACAGCCGAGGTGGTTGGCCACGTCGGCGTTGAAGTCGAACTCCAGCGCCCGGGACGCCCCGGTGAAGTCACCGCCCTCGACCAGCACCAGGTCGCTGGCCCGCTGCAGCCGCCGGAACGCCTCCACGATGCGCTTGAGCAGCACGTCGTACTGCCCGCGGTCGCTCAGCGCGCGCAGGTCGTCCATGGTCACCGCGAAGGAGTCGGAGTAGCTCTGGGCGAGCCGGTAGCGGCGGCGCATCAGCTCGATGTCGTTGTCGGGCACGTCGGCCGAGGCGACCACGGGACGGAAGTAGCCCACGCGTCCGAGCCGCCGGGACAGCATCTCCATCAGGCCGAGGGCCACGACCGACTTGCCGCTGCCCGGTTCGATCGAGGTGAGGTAGACGCTGCGGGCTGTCTCGCCTCGTGGCGGATCCATCGTCGGCACGCCCTCTCGTTGCGCTTCACTCCGGTTCCGTGGCCGGCCGTAGCTTGAGGGTACTGCCTTGAGGGTACTGCCTTGAGGGTACTGCCACAGCCCGAGGCCGAAACCTTGGCGGTTGCTCGAGCCCGGTGGAGGCGGCTGCGTCGCTCGACGCGATGACGTAAAGGCTCGTCGAGCGGGGTTCCTCGAGCCCGGTGGAGGCCGCCGCGAGCGGCCGGTCTCTGCCGGGGCCGGTCTCTGCCGGAGTAGCGCCGCCGCCGGCCGGGTACCCGTGCTGGCATCCACGCCGTCCTGCCATCGAAAGGGGCCGACGCATGCCTGAGGCGCTCCCCGACGAGCAACTCGACCAGGTTGTCGACTACTGGAACGCGGCCAACTACCTCACCGTCGGGCAGATCTACCTGCAGGACAACCCGCTGCTGCGCGAGCCGCTCCGCCCCGAGCACATCAAGCCGCGGCTGCTCGGCCACTGGGGGACCTCGCCCGGCCTGAGCCTGGTGTACGCGCAGCTGAACCGGCTGATCCAGGCCGAGGACGTGGACGCGATCTTCATCGCCGGCCCCGGGCACGGCGGCCCGGCGGTGGTCGCCAACGTGTACCTGGAGGGGACCTACTCGGAGATCTACCCAGCGGTCTCGCGGGACGAAGCCGGCATGCGCCGGCTCTTCCGCCAGTTCTCCACGCCGGGCGGCGTCCCCAGCCACGTGAGCGTGCCCACCCCCGGGTCGATCCACGAGGGTGGCGAGCTCGGCTACGCGCTGGTACACGCGTTCGGCGCCGCCTTCGACAATCCCGACCTGCTGGTGGCGTGCGTGGTCGGCGACGGCGAGGCCGAGACCGGCCCGCTCGAGGGGTCGTGGAAGTCGCTCCGCTTCACCAACCCGGTCCGCGACGGCGCGGTGCTGCCGATCCTGCACCTGAACGGCTACAAGATCGCCAACCCCACGGTCCTCGGCCGGGCCGGCCGGGACGCCGCCAGCCGGCTGCTCGAGGCCCACGGCTACCAAGCGCTCGTGGTCTCCGGCGACGACCCGCGCACCGTCCACCGCGACTTCGCCGCCACGCTCGCCGAGTGCTGGCGGGCGATCCGCACGTTCCAGCGGGACGCCCGCGAGCGCGGGTTCCAGGGCGTGCCGGCGTGGCCGGCGATCGTGCTGGAGACCCCGAAGGGCTGGACCGGGCCCAAGGAGGTCGACGGCCATCCGGTCGAGGGGACCTTCCGCGCCCACCAGGTGCCCCTTCCCGAGGTGCGGGAGAACGAGGCCCACCTGCGCCAGCTCGAGGCGTGGATGCGCTCCTACCGGCCCGAGCGCCTGTTCGACCGCCACGGCCGCCTGGAGGACCGCCTCGCGGCGCTCGCCCCGGTGGGGGAGTGCCGCATGGGTGCCAACCCGCACGCCAACGGAGGGAAGCTCGCCGTGCCCCTGGACCTGCCCGACTACGGCGACTACGCCGTCGACGTCGAGCGCCCCGGGGCCGAGCGGGCCGAGTCCACCCGCCGCCTCGGCGTGCTGCTGCGCGACGTGTTCGCCAAGAACGCCGGGCAGCGCGACTTCCGCCTGTTCTGCCCGGACGAGCTGAGCTCCAACCGGCTCGACCCGGTGCTGGAGGTCGAGAACCGCTGCTGGACCGGGCGGGTCGTCGACAGCGACGAGCACCTCTCTCCTGACGGCCGGGTGCTCGAGGTGCTCAGCGAGCACCTCTGCCAGGGCTGGCTGGAGGGCTACCTGCTCACTGGCCGCCACGGCATCTTCGTCACCTACGAGGCGTTCGCGATGGTCTCGGCGTCGATGACCATCCAGCACGCCAAGTGGCTCGAGGGCGCCGAGGGCCTCGACTGGCGCGCGCCGGTGCCGTCGCTGAACATCCTGCTGACCTCGACGTGCTGGCGCAACGACCACAACGGCTTCTCCCACCAGGGACCGGGCCTGGTCAACACCGTGCTGGCCCTCAAGGGCACGGTCACGCGCGTCTACCTGCCACCCGACGCCAACTGCCTGCTGTCGGTGGCCGACCACTGCCTGCGCAGCCGCGACTACGTCAACCTGATCGTGATCGACAAGCAGCCACAGCTCCAGTACCTCGACATGGCCGCCGCGCGCGCACACTGCGCCCGGGGGGCCTCCATCTGGGGCTGGGCCTCCACCGACGCCCACCAGGACCCGGACGTGGTGCTCGCCGGCGCCGGCGACATCCCGACCCAGGAGGCCCTGGCCGCGGCCGCGCTGCTGCGCGAGTTCCTGCCGCACCTGCGCGTGCGCCTGGTCAACGTGGTCGACCTGATGACCCTGGCCCACCCCGACGAGCACCCCCACGGCATGGCCCCGGAGGAGTTCGTGCGGCTGTTCACCCGCGACACCGACGTGGTCGTGGCGTTCCACGGCTACCAGAACGCCCTGCATCAGCTGCTGCACGGCCGCCCTCGCCCGGACCGCTTCCACGTCCGCGGCTTCAACGAGCAGGGGACGACCACCACGCCGTTCGACATGGTGGTGCTCAACGGGGTGGACCGGTACCACTTGGCGCTCGAGGCGGTGCGCCGCTCGCGGCGCGCGCCCGAGGGCGCGCAGCGGCTGGTCGACCACTGCAACGCACAGCTCGAACGGCACCACCGCTACAAGGTCGAGTACCTGCAGGACATGCCGGAGGTGCGCGACTGGACGTGGCCGGGCCGGTGACCGACCCGGTGCGTCAGGCCGGTGACCGACCCGGTGCATCAGGCCGCCTGGACCTCGACCTGCCCGCTACCCCCTCGATCTCGGTCGCCCGCCCACGGGTCGCCCGCCCACGGGTCGCCCGCCCACCGGACCACCGGTCGCCCGCCCGGGACAGGCGCGTGCTGTGGGAAGCTCCCGGGCAACGGCAGGCGAGCGACCGAGGGGGTAGCGGTGGAGACGTGGGATGCGATCAGGTCCCGGCGCAACGTCCGGACCTACGCCGACCGACCGATCGGGCGGGAGGAGCTGGACCGGGTCCTCGAGGCGGCGCGGCGCTCGCCGTCCTCCTCCAACCAGCAGCGGTGGGACTTCGTCGTCTGTACCGACCGGGCCCAGCTGCAGGACCTCTCGCGTGTGTGGCGTTACGCCGGGCACGTCGCCGTCTCGGCGGCGACCATCGCCCTGGTGGCCCCGGAGTCGGATGACCCGGGCACGCGCGAGTCGATCCAGTACGACCTCGGCCAAGCCACGATGAGCATCATGCTGGCAGCAGCCGACCTCGGCATCGGCAGCGGCCACGCCGCGGTGACCGATCAGCCGCTGGCCCGGCGTGTCCTCGGCCTGCCCGAGGACCGCTTCTGCGCCTGGCTGGTCGCGCTCGGCTATCCGGCTGACCGCCCGCTCACACCGATCCAGCGGCCCAACCGGCGCCCCTTCGAGGACGTCGTCCACCGCGGCCACTGGTAGCGGTGCGCCTCATGCCACGGCAGCGGTGCCACTACCCACGCCAGCGTGCCACTACCTGTCGACTGTCGACCGGGAGCTGGCCACCCCGCGCCTGGCGAGCCAGGCGCGGGGTGGCCAGAGGAGAGGTGGCTGGCTAGCTGGTGGCCGGTCCGCCTTGCCCCTGGCCCTGGCTTGTGCTCGGGGGGGCGCCCTGCCCTTGGCCCTGGCCGGGGCCAAGGGCAGGGACGGTGCTCGGGGGGGCGCCCTGCCCCTGCGGGTGGGTGGCCGAGCCGGCCGAGCCGCCCGGTGCCGTGCCTTGGCAGTAGGTGGCGATCTTGTCGGCGCCGCCG
This sequence comes from Actinomycetes bacterium, assembly GCA_036000965.1. Taxonomy (NCBI): domain Bacteria; kingdom Bacillati; phylum Actinomycetota; class Actinomycetes; species Actinomycetes bacterium. Next base: position 16,329 of record DASYUT010000264.1, on the reverse strand, counting down.
GCCGCGGCGGCCAGGGCCCGGAGCGCCGGCGAGTCCTCCCGCTTGCCGTTGCTGCCGCCCTGCCCGGCCAGGTAGGCCCGGCACAGTCCGTCCTTGGCTGCCCCGCTGGCGTCCGGTCCCGTGGCCCCTGCCCGGCCCTGCCCGCCGGCATCGGTGCTGGCCAGTGCGATGCTCTGGCAGTAGGTGGCGATCTTGTCGGCGCCGCCGGCCGCGGCGGCCAGGGCCCGGAGCGCCGGCGAGTCCTCCCGCTTGCCGTTGCTGCCGCCCTGCCCGGCCAGGTAGGCCCGGCACAGACCGCCCAGGGCGGCCTCGCCGGCACGCGTGTCGTCCACCGCGGCGGGGCGCTGGGCGCGGCCGTCCGCGGCGCCGCGCGAGGTGGTGGACGCCTGGTCGGCCGCCCGCTGGGCCGGGAGGAGGCCGGTGGCGGCGGCGACGCCGCCGATCGACAACACGGCCACGAGCGCGGCGGCGGCCGCTTTGAGGCTGAGCAGCTTGCTGGGCATTGGTGCCCTCCGGGGGACGTGGGTAGGGGGAGTCGAGCGCATTACAGCCGCGAACTCGGCGGTAGCTGCTGCTGCACCGGCCAGCTCGTCCGAAGTCGCAGGGGCGGTGGCCGCGGCTAGCAGCCTGGCCACCCCGGCGTACCCGGGTGGGGCGTCGGCAGGGTCCAGCCGTCCGGCCAGGAGCCGGTCGGCGGTGTCCTGGTCCAGGACAGGGGGGGCGCACCCAAGCAAGCGAAGCAGTCGGCACATGTCGGCTGGAACAGCGTCCTCGCCGCTCATGGCGTTACGCTCCGGTGCGCCAAGACGATCGGTTCCAGCCGCTGGGCGAGCCGGCGCAGCCCGCGGTGAGCCAGCACGCGGACGGTGCCTGGGCGCTTGCCGACGATCCTGGCCACCTCCGCCACGTCCAGGCCGGCGATCACCCGCAGCGCCACCACCTCGGCCTGGTCATCGGGGAGCCCGGCGATCAGCATGAGCGCGTCGCGGGTCGACAACGCCTCCAGGGCTGTGGCGGCGGGGTCGTCGGGCGCTGCCCGTTCGTCGAGCAGCTCGACTGGCACCGACACAGGCGGTCTGCGCGCCACCCAACGGTGCCAGTCCACGGCCCGGTGCCGGGCCAGGGTGAACACCCAGGACCGAAAGCCCTGCTCGTCGCCCTCGAAGCGCTCGAGCCCCTGGACCACGCCCAGCCAGGTCTCGGCGGCCAGGTCCTCGGCCGCCGCCGGCGCGGCCACCCGCAGGTAGCGCAGGAGCGCTGGCTGCAGGTCCCGCCACAGGGCGGCGAACGCCTGCTCGTCCCCGCGTTGGGCGGCCGCGAGCACGCTGGGGAACGACGACCCGATCATCGTGCCGTCCGGGGCACGACCCGGCACGTCGACCCCGGGGCGCCGATTCCCGGGGCGCCGGGGACGCCCGCGACCGGTGCCGCCGCACCAGTGATGGCCGGCGACGCGCTGGCCGCCCTGCAGGCGCGCATGAGCTCCCCTTGTAGGACGGTCCAGTCTCCAAGGCGGGCACCACCCGGGACGGGCGCCAGGCTCGGCGTCCCCGTTCTCGGGTGGCGGCGCCTTGCGATGGCCCGGTGCCGTGCTGAGGGGGTGCCAGAGCGGCACCGGGCCGAGACGGGCCAAGCTGTCGCCAAGCACCGTCCTGCCTCCAGGAGCGTCGAGCGACCCCAGACCGTTACCGCCCACCGACCGCAGGCCGTGGCAGCCGTCGAGCGGCTGACGGGTCCAGCAGCGGCGTGTAACGCTCCCGGCGGCGGCGACGGTTGTTATGCCCGAGACGGTTGTGCCCGAGACGTCGACCGTCGCAGACCACCGTGGGCGCGCCCCCGACGAGCGTCCAGCGGAGGCGCCCACCTGGTGGGGCAGGGCTGCGTGAGTGCCCTGTGGGGAGGGTGGCCCCGCCCTGCCCCACCATCCAGCTCGCTCGAGCCCGCGCAGCCGAGCAGGCTCGTGCGGTGGCGCGCCAAGACCACAGGGGAGGCGATGATGGACGGGGAGACGCTCCTCCTGAGGGATCAACCGACCGTCGTGGCAGGTTGGCGTTGTGGGTCGGGCGGCCACGGCGCCTCCGACCATTGGACCTGGAACGGACCGCATGCTTTGGGCTCGCCGGCCGACGAACTTGGTCGTTCCAGCGCCAGCCTACCCAGGTGGATCAGCCTGCGGCGCGTTGCTTGGCCACCTGGGCCCGTACCGCCGGAACGACCTCCTCGGCGAACCGCGACAGCTGGCCGGGCCCCTCGGCCCAAAGGACGAACGTGTCGAAGCCGTGCTCGACCACCAGCGCGGTCAGCTCATCCACCCACTGCGTCACCGGGCCCCGCAGGACGCCCTCTGAGGCACCATCGGTGATGGCACCGCCGACGTTGAGCACCCGGCGAAGCTCCCCCGGGTCGCGTCCTGCTTCTGCCGCGCCCTCATCCAGCCGGGCAGCCATCTCGAGGAGAGGGTTCAGCTCGCCCCGGAAGGATGGCACCCAGCCGTCGGCGACCCGCCCGGCCAGCTTCAGCGCCCTGGGCCCGTACACCCCCAGCCAGATACCGATGGGGTGCGCCGGCACCGGTCCGGACTGCGCACCGGCCAGCCGGTAGTGCGCTCCCTCGAAGCGGAGGTTCCGCTCGCCGCTCCACACCTTGCGGATCACCTCGATGGCCTCGGCCAGGGCAGCATAGGCCTCGCCGGGGCTGCGCCGCGGGCCGCCGAAGGCCTCGATCGCGTCCCAGAAGCCGCCCGCGCCGAGCCCGAGCTCGAACCGGCCGCCGCTGAGCACGTCCAGGCTCGCGGCCGCCTTGGCCAGCACCGCGGGCGGCCGGAGCGGCAGGTTGGCCACGTCGGGAAACAGGCCGACCCGCGCGGTCGTCGCGGCGATCATGGCGAGCAGCGTCCAGGTGTCGACGAACCGGCGCTGGTAGGGATGGTCCTGGATGCCGATGTAGTCCAACCCCAGCCGCTCGACCTCCTGTGCGGTGGGCAGCAGCGCATCGGTGGCGTTGGGGATCAGGAAGTAGCCGAACCTCACCTCGCGGCCGTGGTCGGTCATGGCTTTGGCCAGGACGACATGGTTGGCGCGGGAGGAGTTGCCGCGCTGCCCAGGTCTCTTGTCCAGCGCGCCAACCCGCCATCCTCGCCGCCCTCGACGGCCCGGCCGGCCACCGGGCGGCCAGCCAGCAGGACCAGCCAGAGCGACGCTGGATCGGTGAGGACCCCGATGTCTGCGAGCGGATCGCCGTCGACGACCACCAGGTCGGCCACCCTGCCCGCCGCGACCACACCGGCATCGTCCTGCAGGCCCAGTGCCTGAGCGGCACCGCTGGTGGCCGCGGCGATGGCCTCCACCGGCGACAGCCCGCCCTCGACCATGCGGACCAGCTCCACAGCGTCGTCGCCGGGCGGCCCACTGTCATGGCCCATCGCGAGCACCACCCCGGCACGCCTGGCCGCCGCCAGTGTGCGGTAGGCCTCCTCGCGCTGGCGCTTGGCCTGCGCGACCAGCACCGGGGAGAACTCGTCGGCGAACCGCTCGGCAAGGTCATGGAAGGTCGACAGCGTGGGGACCAGCACGATGCCCCGCTCGGCCATGCGTTCCAGCAGCTCGGGCGCGCGGTGCAGCGACAGGCCGTGCTCGATGGTGTCCACGCCCTCCTCCACGGCAAGCCGCGCCCCACCCAGGCCCTCGGCATGGGCCGCCACCCGCCGCCCCATGCGATGAGCCTCCTCGACGACCGCCCGTAGCTCCGGCCGGGTGAGCTGCGCCGGCTCGGGGTCCTCGCCCAGCACCGAACGGGCACCGGTCGCCATCACCTTGACGAAGTCGGCGCCGCGGCGCAGCTGCTCCCGGACGGCCTTGCGCAGCTCGTCTGGACCGTCGGCCTCCCGGTACATGGTTGCGAAGACCCGACCGCCAGGAGCGGTGGCAGACAGGATCCGCCCGCAGCTCAGCACCCGGGGCCCGTCGAGGAGCCCGAGCCGGATCGCCTCCCGCAGCACCAGCGCCTCGTCGTCGTAGCTGCCGACGTCCCGCACGGTGGTGATGCCCGCCCGCAGGAACGCCTGGGCGCTGTTGGCGAGCACGAAGTAGCCGAGTGCGCGCGGCCTGGGCGGCTCACCCTTGCGCGGCGGCGGCGGCCCGAAGCCCGGGCTACGAGCGACGTCGCTGGACAGGTGCACGTGCGCGTCGATCAGCCCGGGCAGCAGCGTACGGCCGCCGAGGTCGACCGCGCCGTCCGGCGGTCGCTCGCCGGTGGCGTCGGCGACCTCGGTGATCCTGCCGCCCGCGATCGTGACGCTGGCCCGCTCGCGCACCTTGCGGCCGCGCCCATCGATGAGCCGTGCACCCCACAGGGTCAGAGCGGGCCGCCCCATCCTGTTGCCGTCACCCCCTGTGGCAGCGTGGCGGCGCTGAACTTCTCGAAGAAGACCTTGGAGGTTCCCACCAGGTCCTCGGTGCCGGGTTTCACCGCGATCCAGGACTCGGAGCGGTTGGCGTCGTAGTCACCGAGCCGGCAGGTACCCGGATCCGGGGCCGTCTGCCCCGCCGGGACCGGGTAGCCACCCGCCTTGAACGGCGAGCTTGCGACCTGATTGGCGAACGGGACGCTGGAGCTCCACAGTCCCGCCGACGCCGAGGTGGGGAAAGGACCGCCGCAAGCACAACCAGTGCCACAGCCATCTTCTTCATCGCTGCCTCCCTCGTACGCATCTCCATGCCTGCTGTAGCACAGCCGCTCGCTGCTGCCCAGGAGCCAACACAGGCCAACCGCGACCGCGCTGGCTGATGGCGTCGCGGCCCGCTGGCATGGGCGCGGGCGTCCAGCCGTACCCTCACCTGGTTGGCAGGTCGCTGGAGTGACGGTCTCGTGCGCGGCGGCGGGCTCGGACGGCCTCCCAAACGATCGGGAGGAGCGAGGCGACCACGACCATTGCGATCACGGGAAGGAGATAGCGGTCGATGGAGGGGATGGTGCGCCCGAGGGTATAGCCGGCGGTTGGCACACCGACCCCCCACAGCAGCGCTCCAAGCAGGTTGAAGGCGACGAAGCGCCGATAGGGCATCTTGGCCGCACCGGCCACGATGGGCGCGAAGGTACGCACATAGGGGATGAAGCGGGCGAGCACGATCGTGCTCGCCCCCCGCCGGGCGTAGAAGTCCCTTGCCCGCTCGAGATGCTCGCGGCGAAACACGCGCGAGTCCGGGCGCCGGTACACGGAGGACCCGGCGCGCGCCCCGAATGCGTAGCCGACGCTGTCGCCCGCGGCGGCGGCCAGGAACGCGATGGGCAGCAGCAGGAGGAAGCTGAGCTTGCCGGCGGCGGCGAGGATCCCGGCGGTGAACAGCAGGCTGTCACCTGGCAGGAAGAACCCGACCAGCAGGCCGGACTCGGCGAACACGATCGCCGCGACGCCGGCGAGGCCAAAGGTGTTGAGCAGGTGCTTGGGATCAAGCCAGGTGCTCAGATGCACGCTCCGCACTCCCTTCCAGTCCGGCGATCGCGGTCCAGTCCGACGATCGCGGTCAGTCGCGGTCGACTACCCGCCGCGCGCCCCCTCCGACGACATCGGTCGCGGTCGACTACCCGCGCCTCCTCGCCGAGAACCTCCCGGCGTCACCGGCCTCCCGCATGCGCCGCTCGGAACCCTGGGTTGTGAGGGGCTGCGGCGAGCATGGCTCGTGCTGACCCGCGCAACAGCGCCGGTTGTCGGTGCGGCCTATCCTACAGAGCGACGGGCCAGAGCGACGGGCTGCTCATGGGCTCCCGAAGCACGCACAGCTGTTGGCGGCACTGCCGCCGTGCCACGAGGCCCCAGGGCGTCGGGGACCCTGCCGTCGGGGACCCTGCCGTCGAGGAGTCGGACGTCGAGGAGTCGGACGTCGAGGAGTCGGACAAGGGAAGGAAGGATGCGGACTCCTGATTCGTGGGTGGTCGTCGGCCTCGACAACGGCGGCACCACCAACAACGCCACGGTGCTCGACGCCTCGGGGGCGTTCCTGGTGGATCGGCTGGTCGAGACCCCGAGCTCCGTGCAGGAAGGCCCGGACGTCGCGGTCGAGGCGCTCGTCCAGGCGCTGGTGCACGTCCTTGAGCTGACCGGCACGGCCAAGTCGGCGGTGCGTGCCGTGGGCCTGGACACTCCCGGCCCGGCGAGCGCGGACGGCGTCATCTCGTCGAAGGGGTCGACGAACTTCGCCCAGCCGGCCTGGCGCGGGTTCGACGTCCGCGGCGCGCTCGAGACCCGCCTGGGCCTGCCCGTGGTCTACAACAACGACGCCAACGCCGCGGCGCTGTACGCCCACCACGTGCGCTTCGGCGCCGAGGCGGGACGGCACTCCTCGGTCTCGGCGATCGTGGGCACCGGGCTGGGCGGCGGCGTGGTCGAGGCCGGGAAGGTCGTGCGGGGCGCCGCCGGGATGGCCGGGGAGCTGGGTCATGTCCCGATCCCGATGCAGGGGCTGCTGGGCGAGGGGCAGCCGCTGCCCGAGTGCAACTGCGGCTTCGTCGGCGACGCCGAGAGCGTCGCGTCCCTGACCGGGATCGAGAAGAACCTGCTGCCCTACTGGTTGACCCGGTTCGAGGGCCACGACCTCGCCAGGGTGGAGCCCGTCGGCAAGGCCGCCAAGCTGGTCCGCGCCTACGGCGAGAAGGAAGACCCGCTGGCTCTGAAGATCTTCGAGCAGCAGGCGATGGCGCTCGGACGGCTGTTCACGATCGCCGCCAACGTTACCGACCCGAGCACCTACTTCGTTGGCGGGGGCGTGGTCGAGACCGCGCCGCGGTTCCGTGACTGGTTCCTGGCCAAGGTGCGCGCGCACACCGCCCTGCGCGAGGAGCAGGCCCGGGTGGCGAGCTTCGCGCTGGTCCCCGACCTGGACATGGCGGGCGCGCGCGGGGCTGCGATCGCCGCGCGCGAAACGCTTCAGCGGTGACCACGGTGCCGATGTAGCCGGTGCGCCGGTGACCGGAGCCGGTGCGCCGGTGACCGGAGCCGGTGCCGCCGGTGACCGGAGCCGGTGCCGCCGGTGACGAGCAGCTTCATGCAAGCCTGCTCGCCCCGTCGGCTGGGTGGACGCGAAAGACTCCCGGCGGGCGGAACCCCCGGTCGGCGAACGCCGCGGTCACCGCGGCGGTGACCTCCTCGGCCGCGTCGGCAGGGGCGAGCGCGAGGGCGCAGCCGCCGAACCCGGCGCCAGTCATCCGGGCGCCCAGTGCGCCCGCCGCCAGGGCCGCGTCGACCGCGGTGTCGAGCTCGGCGGCGCTGACCTGGTAGTCGTCGCGCAGCGAGGCGTGCGAGGCGTTCAACGCTGGGCCGGCCAGCTCGGGCCGGCCCCGGCGCAGCAGCTCGGCCACGGCGAGCACGCGGGCGTTCTCCTGCACCACGTGCCGGGCTCGGCGGTAGCGCACGTCGCCGAGCCGCTCGCTGGCCGCCTCGAGGCTCGCCTCGGTGGCGTCGCGCAGCGCCGCCACACCAAGGATCTGGGCCGCCTGCTCGCAGGCGCGGCGGCGCTCGGCATAGGCCCCGCCGACGAGCGCGTGCGCCACCCTGGTGTCGACCACGAGCAGGACCAGGCCCGCGCTGTGCAGGGTGAGCGGCACCTGTTCGGCGGCGAGCGAGCGGCAGTCGAGCAGCAGCACGTGGTTGGCCGTGCAGGCCATCGACGCCATCTGGTCCATGATCCCGCAGGGGACCCCGACGACCTCGTTCTCCGCCCGCTGCGCGACGAGCGCGAGCCGGACCCGATCCTCCGGGCCGCTGTACAGGTCGCGCGCCGCCAGCAGGGTCGCGCACTCGACCGCGGCGCTGGACGACAGCCCGGAGCCGACCGGGACGTCGCTGGTGAGGAGCAGGTCGAGCCCACCGACCTCGGCGCCTTCCAGCGCAAGCGACCACACCGCGCCGGCGACGTAGGCGGCCCAGCCGTCCACCGTGCCGGGCCGCACCTCCGCGAGCCGGAGCTCCTGCTCCCCGCGCTCGAGGGAGACGAGACGGAGCACGCCGCCGGGACGCAGGGCGGCGGCGAGGGTGACGCGCCGGTCGATGGCGAGCGGCAGGACGAACCCGTCGTTGTAGTCGGTGTGCTCGCCGATGAGGTTGACTCGGGCCGGCGCGGCCCAGATTCCATCTGGTGGCCGGCCGAAGCGCTCGGCGAAGGCCGACCGGACGGTTCGGGCCGCAGCGGCGAGCTCAGCCGGCATCGCGCAGCAGCTTTGCGGCCTGCTCGGGGGCGATGTCGTTGATGAACACGCCCATGGCCGACTCGCTGGCGGCCAGGTACTTGAGCTTGCCCGGCGCCCGGCGGATCGAGAAGACCTGCAGGAACAAGTGGCCCAGGTCGTGACCGACGCGCACGGGTGCCTGCTGCCAGCCGGCGATGTAGGGCATCTTCGTGCCGAAGATCCCGTCGAAGCGGTGCAGCACGTCCAGGTACAGCTCGGGGAACTGCTCCCGCTCGGTCTCGTCGAGGGCGGTCAGGTCGGGCACGTGCCGCCGCGGGTAGATGTGCACCTCGAACGGCCAGCGCGCGGCGTGCGGCACGAACGCGACCCAATGGGACGTTCGCGCCACCACCCGCACCGCGGCCGCCTCCTCGGCCACGATCGCCACGCAGAACAGGCACGTCCCTCTGGTGGCGCGGTGCCGCTCGGCGGTGCCGACCATCCGCATCGCCCGCGGTGCCACGAACGGGTAGGCGTAGATCTGCCCATGCGGGTGGGAGAGGGTGACCCCGATCTCCTCCCCACGGTTCTCGAACACGAAGACCTGCTCCACGCCGGGCAGCACGGACAGCTCGCGGGTTCGGTCGGTCCACGCCTCAAGGACAGTGGCCACGCGCTCCGGCGGCAGCTGCGCGAACGAGGTGTCGTGGTCGGCGGTGAAGCACACCACCTCGCAACGGCCGATGCCGGGCCGCCGAAGGAACACCCCGTCACCCGTCTGCCCCGCAGGGGGGTCCACAACCCCCGACTCGATGCCATACGACAGCGACGGGAAGCGGTTCTCGAAGACGACCACGTCGTAGTCGTCGGCGGGGATCTCGGTCGGCCGACCCGGCGTGGACGGGCACAGTGGACACTCGGTCGTCGGGGGCAGGTGGGTGCGGGTCTGGCGGTGACCGGCGATCACCACCCACTGGTCGACCAGGACGTCGTAGCGGATCTCCGACGCCGTCCGAGTCGCGGCAAGGTTGCGCCGGTCCGGCTGGGAGCGGTCGATGCCCGGCTTGTCGTCGAAGTAGAGCAGCTCGCGCCCGTCCGCCAGCCGGATCGCCGTCTTGGTCACGTTCGCTGCCATCTCGACCACCTCCTGGCCCGGTTCGCGTAGGCTGCCGCGTCCATGCGCTCCCGACGGGAGCGGTGCACCTCAGCCGCTGTCGGGGGTGAAGGGTTCCGGCGGCGGCACGTTGGCGAGCAGCCGACGGTCGGCAGCATCATCGCAACGCGAACCCGACCTTGCCAACGACCTGCCCGCGCGCAATGGCCTTGAGCTGGCCGGGGCGACGGTCGCAAACGCTCACCCTCTACGCCCCGCGCTTCCGCCGCGAGGACCGCTGACGGCCGTCCGTCCGTCCGTCCGTCCGTCCCTCCCTCCCGTGACGGCCGTCCCGTCCGTCCCTCCCTCCCGTGACGGCCGTCCCGCCCGTGACGGCCGTCCGTCCCTCCGCTCGATGGGCATCGCCGGGCCGCGGCGCGGCTGACGGCTTCGAGGGATAGCCTTGGGCGGTGAACGCCATGTCGCCGTCCTGAGGCAGGACACCACCTGCCCTGCCACAGGGTGCACCGTGGGGAGCGAGGTTCGCCCTGCGGGACAGGCGGTCGCACTGCGCGATGCCTGCTCTGGCTTGCGACACCGACGTGACGGCCCCCACCGATACGAAGCGAGGCAGCTTCTGAGCATCAGCGTCGTTCGCACCGCCGAAGGCTGGTACGTCCAGCGCGGAAGCGAAGCGTTTCCGGTTGACACCGAGCTCCCCAGCACCGCCGTGCTCCTCGCCAAGGGCTTGGAGACCGTGCGCGCGGCGGCCTCGGCCACTGAGGGAGGTGTGCCGGCCGGCGGGCTGTCGTTGCTCTCGCCGGTCACGGCGCCGTGCAGGGTGGTGGCGCAGGCGGTGAACTACCGCAGCCACACCCGCGAGTCTGGCTTCGGCGACGACGTCCCGGCGGTGTTCTTCCGCAAGAGCTCGGCGTCGGTCAGCGGACCCACCGACGACGTCGTCCGGCCCGGGCACGTGCGGCTCCTCGACTACGAGGTCGAGCTCGGCCTGGTCATCGGGCGGGCGCTTGGGATCGGGACCACCGTGACGGACGCCGATCTGCCCCGCTACGTCGCCGGGCTGGTCATGTGCAACGACGTCAGCGCCCGCGACGTGCAGCTGGAGAAGGGCCAGTTCTACGAGAGCAAGTCCTATCCGACCTTCACCCCCCACCGGTCCCCGCCTGGTCCTGCTCGAACCGGAGGACTTCCCCCGGCTGCCGGGACTGCGGCTGCGGCTGTGGGTCAACGGCGAGCTCCGGCAGGACGGGACGGTGGCCGACATGATCACCCGGCCGGCGGCGGCGCTGACCCTGCTGGCGCGGTTCCAGCCGCTGGACCCCGGCGACCTGGTCCTGACCGGCACGCCCGGGGGTACCGCCCTGCACGCGCCCCCGGTGGTGGTGGAGAAGCTGGGGGACCTGCTGCCGACGCCGCTCAAGTGGCGGGTGTTCTTCTCCCGCCAGGAACGCGATCCCGCCTACCTCAAGGCGGGCGACGTGATCACCGCGTCGGTCGCGACCGAGGACGGGGCGCTGGACCTCGGAACGCAGCGCACCGTCGTCCGGGACGGTGCGTGAGGACCGAACCCCGCGGCTCGTGGTCTCGTTGACCTCGAAGCGGTGCCGGTCGACAATGCGAGCATGCGCCGCCCAGCCGTCGACGTAGCCGGCGCGTTCCGTCACCATGGTGCGTGCTGACCCGCCGGTGGGCGGGCTGGGCGGCGGGGACGCCAAGAGCCGGTTCCTCACCGCCAGCGACGGGGTTGACCTGCACTGTCTGCGCTGGTCCAGCGGGCGGGCGCCACCGTGGGCAGTCGTCGTGTTCCTGCACGGCATCGCCAGCCACGGTGGCTGGTTCGGTGAGACGGCCGCCGACCTCAGCCAGCAGGGCGTGGCGGTGTATGCACCCGACCGTCGCGGGTCGGGCCGCAGCGGCGGCCCGCGGGGGCATCTGGCTCGCTACGGGCGCGCGCTCGACGACGTCGCGGAGGTGGTGGGGCTGGTCGCCTCCGAGCACCAGGGGACGCCCCTGTTCCTGGCCGCCTCGAGCTGGGCAGCCAAGCTCGGCGTCGTCTACGCCTGGCTGCGACCGGCGCGGCTGTCGGGCCTGATGCTGCTCGGCCCCGGCCTGCTGGCCCGGGTCAACCTCTCGCCGGCACGGCGGGTCCGGGTCGTCGTGGGGCACCTGGTCACCCCGACGGCTCGCCTCCCCATCCCGCTGACACCGGAGCTGTACACGACAAACCCGCGCTACCTCGAGTTCATCCGAGCCGATCGGCTCCGTCTCCTGGAGGCGACGGCCCAGTTCTTCTGGGAGACCGCACGGCTGGACCGCCGCCGCCGGCGCGCCTCCGCGGGCCTGGACCTTCCTCTGCTGGTCCTCCAGGGCGAGGACGACGCCATGGTGGACGTGGCGGGGACGCGCCGCTGGTTCGAGCGGCTCGGGGTCGCGGACAAGACCTACCTGGCGTATCCCGGCGCCGGCCACACCTTGGACTTCGAACCGGATCGCGCTCAGTATCTGGCCGACATGCTGGCGTGGCTGTCGGCCCGGGTCTCCCCCCGCTCGCCCCGCCCGGCGGTTGGACCATGACGTCTCCATCCCAGGGAGGTCCTCGATGGCGACGGTGACCGAGCTGCAGCTGTTCGCGGTCGACCTTCCCTTCAAGGCCGCCTTCCGGCACGCCGCTGCCGCGCGGACCACCTCCGAGAGCCTGTTCCTCCGGGCACGCCTGGACGGCGGCGTCGAGGGCTGGGGAGAGTCGCTGCCCCGCGCCTACGTCTCGGGGGAGCGCCGCGAGACGGCGTTCGCGCTGCTTCGTGACGTGATCTTGCCGGCGCTGCTAGGGCGGGCGTTCGGCTCGCTGGCTGAGGTCATCTCGTTCCTGGAGAAGTGCGACGGCAAGGCCCCGCCGGAGTGGGTCCGCCCGGACGTCCCCCAGTCGTCGGCGTGGTGTGGCGTCGACCTGGCGCTGCTCGACGCGTTCGGCAGGGCGTCCAGCGAACCGGCCTGGCTTGGCGGCGCAGGGGACCAGAGGCCAGCAGCGGCGGCGTTGGCGCGGTACCGCTACAGCGGGGTCGTGTCCGCCGGCCGAGGGTGGCCCTACGCGGTGTCGCTGCTCAAGATGCGCGCCTTCGGCTTCCCGCAGGTCAAGCTCAAGCTCGAGCGCGACGGCGCCCTCCAAGCGGCGAGGGTGGCGCGGCGGCTGCTTGGCCGTCGGGTCGACCTGCGGGTCGACGCCAACATGGCATGGGGCGTCGAGCAGGCACTGGAGGTCATCGGCGAGCTGCGCACCGTGGGGATTCAGTCGTTCGAGCAGCCGATCCCCGCCGACGACCTCGCCGGCCTGGCGCGGCTGGTGGCCGAGTCGTCGGCGGGGATCGTGGCCGACGAGGGCCTGACCGACCGCGACTCGTTGCAGACGCTCATCCGCCGCCGGGCCTGCACCGGGGCGAACGTGCGGATCTCCAAGTGCGGGGGCCTGGTCGGGGCGCACGCACGGTGCCGGGAAGCGCTGGACGCCGGCTTGGTGCTGCAGGTCGGCTGCCAGGTCGGGGAGTCCTCGCTGCTGTCGGCGGCGCACGTGACGCTGCTGTCAGCCCTGGCGCCGCTGACGCCGGGGGTGCGGTACGCCGAAGGCTGCTTCGGGCGGCACCTGCTGCGGGAGGACCCCGTCTCGCCATCGGTCCAGTTCCGCTACGGAGGTCGCCCTCCGCGACACCCGCCGGGAGCCGGACTGGGTGTCCAGGTCGATCAGGCGATACTCCAGCGATGGGCGGTCGATGAGGCCCGTATCTCGTAGGGACGGCGAAAGGAGCGACCGATGTCGCGAGTAGGACGTCTGCTGCTCTGGGCGACGGCGCCCCGTACGGTGAAGCGGTTCACCACCGTCTGCCGCACCCCCTCCGAGTCGCAGCACCGCCTGCTCCGCGAGATTCTGCGGACGAACGCCGACACCGAGTTCGGCCGCCGTCACGGCTTTGGTGGCATCACGACGTTCGAAGAGTTCCAGGAGCGGGTTCCCATCTCGAGCTACGAGGATCTCGAGCCCTATATCAACGCGGCGATGCTCGGGCAGCCTAACCAGCTGACCAGGCACCCGCCCGTCCTGTTCACGACCACCAGCGGAACGACGGGAGCTCGCAAGTACATCCCGATGACCCGCGAAGGTAAGAGCAGCAAGTCGCGCCTCACGTGGCTGTGGCTGTCCGCCCTCTACCGTGACCACCCCGGAATCGTCGCCGGCAGACTCCTCAGCGTCGTGAGTCCCGAGATCGAGTCGTACGCTCCCAACGGCACGCCCTGCGGTGCCGAGTCCGGCCACGCCTACCGCACCATGCCCAAACCCGTCCAATCGATCTACACGGCGCCCTATCCGGTGTTCGCCATCGATGACTACGAGGCCAAGTACTACACGCTGCTGCGGCTGGCCGCCGGGCAGGACATCAGCTGCATCGCCACGGTCAACCCCAGCACGGTCGTGCTGCTGGCCGACCGGCTCGCTCGACACACCGAGCCGATCATCCGCGACGTCCGCGACGGTTCCCTCTCCCCGGACTTCGCCGTCCCTCAAGGCCTTCGGGCGTCGCTGCATCTGCGACCCGATCCCGAGCGCGCGCGGCGTCTGGAGCGGGCGGCCGCGAGCGGCGACGGCGTCCTCCGGCCGGGCCTGGCGTGGCCGAAGCTCGCAGCCATCGGGTGCTGGAAGGGCGGCACGGTCGGCGCCTACCTCGCAAACTTCGATACCTACTTCCCGCAACGACCGCCGGTCAGGGACCTCGGCTACTACGCCACCGAGCTGCGTGGATCGGTCCCCTTGAGCGACCAGGGCGACGCCGGGGTGGCCGCAGTCGCCACCAACGTGCTGGAGTTCCACCCCGCCGACGACGACCGCGCGCCGCAGGGCCGTGAGCTCCTGCCAGTCGAGCGGCTGGAGGTCGGGCAACGCTATTTCGTCTTCGTCACCAATGCCTCGGGGCTGTACCGCTACGACATGAACGACATCGTCGAGGTCGTCGGGCTCTACAAGCAGACACCGCTCATCCGGTTTCTTCAGAAGGGCAAAGGGGTCGTCTCGTTCACCGGGGAGAAGCTCTACGAGACCCAGGTCATCGCCGCGGTCGACGAGGCGCTGGCGGCGCTCCGAGGCCGCTACCACTTCATCGCAGCCGTCGCCGAGTTGGTGGACGGAACAGTCCCTCGGCTGGTGTTCCTGACCGAGTTCGACGACCCGATCACCGACCAGGACGGTTCGGTGCTCGTCGACCGGGTAGATGCGGCGTTGGGGGACCAGAACAGCGAATATGAAACGAAGAGGAAGTCGTTGCGCTACGGCGCCCCGGTCATCCGGGTGGTGCGCTCCGGCGAGTACGACAGGTACCGCCGCCGCATGGTCGAGACAGGCCAGCGCGCCGACGGCCAGTTCAAGGTCCTGCGCCTCACCAGCGACACGTCGTTTGCTGCGGAGTTCCAAGCCGAGCGGGATCTGGTTGGCGGCGAGCGAACCTCCGCCTGACACCAGAGGAGACGCACCGGCGGTGGCATGGCCGTGCCTACAGTGTGTGGCCTCACGTCTCCTGTGCGAGCTCCCACAGCGAACGTGCCCCGGCAGCGCGAAGCGCGAGGTCGGGCAGCAGAATATCGGTCACGGTCTCCCCGAGCCCGACCTCCGGCCAGGCGCAGACGAGCGTGAGCAGGCCGTCCACGGGAAGGGGTGCCGTCCAGTAGGAGGCTTCGAAGCGGTAGTGGGTGTCGTTGCCTGAGCTGGACGACTGGTAAGGGTCCAGCCACTGAGGCTCGTCGCCGCGGGTCAGGACCGCCAACCGGAGCTCGCCCCCCTGGTCGAAGCGGGGCAGGTGCGGTCGCTCGATCATGGCCTGCTTGTGGAGGTGGTCTGGTTGTGCGGCTGTCTCGCGTTCCCACTGCCCGGCGGCGTCGTGCTCCTGCTGGGCTGCCGCCTCGTGCTCCTGCTGGGCCCCGGCTTCAGCCGCTCGCTGTGCTGTTGCCTGGTGCTCTCGCCGGGTGGCAGCTTCGGCGTGCACGTCACGGGCAAGGACGACCGCATCAAGGCTGAGTCCGGCAGGGAATGCCGTGATGCGGCGAAGGGCGGCCACCACACCCTTGCTCGAGGCGAGCACCGCCCCGCTGTGTACGACGATGCCGAGCAGCTCCTCGTCGGGTTTCATCGGATACCCTCCCAAGTCGCCTGCCGCCTGCGGAAACGCCACAGTAAACCGAGACTGCGTGAGGGCGGCAAGCTTTAGCCGGTCACGATGCTGTGCTCGGCGTTGACGTGGCACGCCGCGCTGGGTGACCTCGCCGTGGATCCGTCGTGCCCGTGGCCTCGGCGTCCCCGTCGGGGGTGCCCAGGCCGGCCGGTCGGCCTCGCTGGTGGAGATGAGCAGCATGCAGCGCACCGCGCTCCCTTTCGCCTGCGCTCCTCGCTGTCCTCAAGCAGGACGACGATCAGGCGACGCGAGGCGACAGCCACCGGGGCCGGCTGGCAGGCTTGGGGTAGCATACGCCCGCAACCTCCCGGGACAGGCGATGCCAGGCGCCGACCTGGCCGGGGGGGGGCCAGGCCAGGAGGTCAGCGCGAGATGCTCAGCGCGTACGTGCTCATCCAGACCGAGGTCGGCAAGACAGCCCAGGTCACCCAGGCAATCCGGGCCATCGAGGGGGTGCAGTGGGCCGAGGCCATCACCGGCCCCTACGACAGCATCGCCCGGGCTCAGGCGCCCGGGATGGACGAGCTGGGCAGGCTGGTCGTCTCCCGCATCCAGGCCATTGCCGGTGTCACCCGCACCCTGACCTGCACGGTGCTCCGCCGATAGCGCCGCGACCGCAACCGCCACCCCATCCCATCCGGGTGCCCATCGCCCATCGGCCATCACGGCGACGAGAACCCGAACCCGGGGTGCGCCCCGACCACCGCTGCTGTGCGCTTGAGGTACGGCCAGCGGTGGCCTTGGTGGGCCAACGACCGGCACACGCCGGTGGCCGGCCGGCGCAACCTAGCGCGCGTCCATGGGCCGCACGTTGACCGCACGCATGCCCTTTCGGCGGGGATCTTC